>NZ_JADJSO010000062.1:0-74007 GCF_016711665.1 Candidatus Villigracilis saccharophilus | reverse complement strand
ATACTTTATCCCTGAAAGGATTTTTATGGAAAAACTACGTAACACCCCTTTTCATGAACGAACGTCCGCGTTGTGCCAGCCGCAGAATTGGCGGCGTTGGGCGGGATATTTTGTCGTCGGTTCGTATGAGCTGACCATTGACCGCGAGTATTGGGCCATCCGAAACGCGGCGGGCCTGATCGACGTGACCCCTTTGATGAAGTATATGCTCAAAGCCAGGACGTGGCCAACCTGCTGCATCGCGTCACCACACGGGACATCCACAAGATGAGCGTGGGACAGGTCTATTACACAGGCTGGTGCGATGACGAAGGCAAGATGATCGACGACGGCACCGTCGCCAGACTCGATGAGACAACCTTCCGTCTCACCGCCGCCGAGCCGAATCTGCGCTGGCTGATGATGAACGCGGTCGGACTCGACGTAGAGATCAGCGAAGTCTCTGACAGCGTGGCCTCTCTCAGTTTACAAGGACCAAATTCGAGGAAGATTTTGAATCGCGTTTGCGAATCCAATCTCGACGGGCTGAAATATTTCCGCTTGATGACAAATAAACTCGGCGGAGTCGAAGTCACCATTTCAAGAACTGGTTACACAGGCGACCTTGGTTATGAGATCTGGATGGACTCAAAGGACGCGATCAAAGTTTGGGATGCGTTGATGGAAACGGGAGAGGATTACGGCATCACACCCGTGGGCATCCTCGCGCTCGACATGGCTCGCGTCGAAGCGGGATTGTTCATGCTCGATGTGGATTACACATCTTCGGGTCATGCGTGGATCGAATCGCAGAAGTCATCTCCCTTTGAACTGGGACTCGATTGGACAGTTGCACTTGATAAGCCAGGCTACTTCGTCGGACGCAAGGCGCTCGAAAAAGACGCTGAAGTTATGCGGCGCGAAGGCTCAGCGTGGAAGATGGTCGGAATTGAAATTGACTGGGTCGGCATGGAAGAGTTGTACGCTGAAGTTGGCATGCCGCCGCAAGTGCCAGGCACCGCGATCCGCGCCAGTATGCCGATCATGGTTGGTGGTGTGCAGGTGGGATACGCATCCACGGCTTCATGGTCGCCATTGTTGAAGAAATATATCGCGCTCGCGCATTTGCAGAAACCATATTACGAACTCGGCACTGACGTGAGAATGGAAATTACCGTCGAACACCAACGCAAGCACGCGCCCGCAAAAGTGGTCAAGCTGCCGTTCTATGAGCCTGAGTGGAAGAAAAAATAATTGGTTGGAAGTTGAAAGTTACAGGTTGAAAGTTCAAGACCTGCAACCTTCAACGTGTAACCTTCAAACAGAGAAAAACTATGACACAAAATAATTACGACGCAATCATCATCGGCGGTGGGCACAACGGACTTGTCGCCGCCGCATATCTGGCGCGCGCGGGCAAGAAAGTCGTTGTGCTTGAGCGCGAGGGAACTGGTCGGCGGGGCGACGATCACTGAAGAGATTATCCCTGGATTCAAGTTCACGGAATTTTCTTATGTGGTCAGCCTCTTAAGACCTGAGATCATCCGTGACCTGAAACTGCCCCAGCACGGATTAAAAATCCTGCCGCTGCCCAGCACCTTCACGCCCATGGACAACGGCGATTACATCGCAGGTTGGGATGATCACGACACCACCCGCCGCGAAATTTATCGTCACTCACCCAAAGACGCCGAAGCTTATGACGAATATGGCCGCCGCATGGCGCGCCTTGCGAAAGCAATCAAGCCCATCTTGAGCATTCTGCCTCCCCGACCCCACTTCGCTGAGTCCCAAAGATTTAATGGGATTGCTCAAGCTTGGTCAATTCGCTTCATCGCTGACCGAAAAAGAGTTATATGGTCTTGCGAAGATCATGACCCAATCTGCGGCGGACATGCTCGAAGAATGGTTCGAGACCGACGCGCTCCTCGGAACAAAATCCGCGAGCGGAATCATCGGCACCTTCCTCGGTCCGCGCTCGCCAAGCACCGCGTATGTTTTGCTGCATCACTACATGGGCGAAATTGACGGCGCGTTCCGCGCCTGGGGTTTTGCCAAAGGCGGCACAGGCGGTATCGCTGAATCGATCGCCAGCTCGGCGCGAGCGTTCGGGACTGAGATTCGGCTCAACGCAACCGTGAAGCAGGTCATCGTTAAAGGCGGACGCGCAGTCGGCGTCGCCCTCGAAAACGGCGACGAGATTTATGCGAAGGCAGTCCTCTCATCCGCAGACCCGTTCGTCACATTCCTGAAACTGGTCGAGCAAAAACACCTGCCCGATGATCTGATCCACTCGATCAAAAAATTCCGCACACGCGGTTCTTCGGGCAAGGTCAACATTGCGTTGAGCGAACTTCCGCGCTTCACCGCGCTGCCCGATGAACATGTTTTGCATCGCGGCGCGGTCTCGATCAGCCCGAGCATTGATTACATTGAGCGCGCCTACGACGACGCGAAGTATGGCCGCTTTGCGAAAGAACCATACATTGACATGATCTTCCCCTCGATGATCGACCCCGACATGGCGCCTCCTGGCAAACATGTCATGTCGTGTTTCGTGCAGTATGCTCCATAAGATATTGAAGGCGGCTGGGACGACACCAAGCGCGAAGCATTTGGCGAGTCGGTCATCTCCACCATCGAACGTTACGCGCCGAACATTCGCCGTGCGATCATCGGCAAACAGGTCATCACGCCCGTGGACATCGAACGTATCACAGGCATCACAGGCGGCAACATCTTCCACGGCGAACTACTGCTGCATCAACTTTTCTTCATGCGTCCCGCGACTCAAATGGTCAGGCTTCCGCACGCCGATCAGCGGCTATTACCTCGCTGGCTCGGGCGCACATCCTGGCGGCGGCATCATGGGCTCGCCCGGTAAATTCGCCGCAGAACTTGCATTGAAGGACGGCATCTAATGAAAACCTACGACACCATCATCATCGGCGCGGGACACAATGGTTTGGTCGCCGCGGCCTATCTGCAAAGCAAGGCAAAAAGTTTTAGTCCTCGAACGCCGCGACATCATCGGCGGGCAGGTTGTGACAGAATCTTTTGGCGATGGCTTCACCGTTGACTCTCTGTATGCAGGCGGATCTCTGCGCCCGGACATTGTCAAACACCTCAACCTCGCTTCACACGGACTTATAGTTGATTCCGTCCGAAAGCCATTCATCTCCCTTCAGGCGGATTCCAAACACCTCGTCTTCGACGCTGACTCCTTCAAAGACAGCCGCATCGATCAAACGCTTCTCCGAAAAAAGACGCGGCGAACTGGGTTCCATTTTTAGCTTTCATGAAGAAGGCGACTCAATTCATTGAGTCGTCCAACTCCGTGATCATGCCGCGCCTGCCAAAGAATTTCAGCATAAGCGAAGGCATGGATCTCGCCAAACTTGGACTCAACGTCCGCATGATGGGCGGCAAAGACATGATGCGCATCGTTCGCGGCATTCCCATGACTGCCGATGAATTCGTGGACGAATGGTTCGAGTCCGATGTAGTCAAGGCCGCAATCGCATCCCTCGGCATTCACGGACTGACTCTCGGTGTGTATGGCGCAGGCACAGGTTATACGCTCATGCACAACTGGGCGAATCGCGGCGGCCTGTCGCATGTCGCAGTGCAAGGCGGAATTGGCAAGATCAGCGAATCACTCGCCAGTGCAGTGAAATCCTTCGGCGGCGAGATCTGCACGAATGCCGAAGTGAAACAAATCGTTATCAAAGATATGCGCGCAACTGGCGTTGTCCTTTCCATCGGCGAAGAGATATCCGCAAGCAATGTCATCTCCGCTGCTGACCCGAAACATACCTTCCTCTCCCTCGTCGGCGCGATGGAACTGCCGCCCGAATTCGTGTGGAATGTCCAATCCATCAAAATGCGCGGATCGGTTGCAAAAGTCCACCTGCTCACCGATGGCAAACACGGCATCCCCGATGGGACAGTCGCTCTCGCGCCTTCCATCAAATATCTAGAACAAGCCTACGATGCGGCAAAGTATCACGGCATCTCCAAGAAACCCTATCTCGAAGTGACAACATCTGGAAAAGTACTTTCCATTCATTTCCAATTTGCGGCATACGCTCTTAACTCTGGAGTGCAGGAGCTTGCTACTGCACGTGCGACGGCTAGCCGTCGCACTCCAGAGTTGTGGAAAGAGAAACGAGAAGAACTTGCTGATATCGCAGTCAAGACATTGGCAGAATACTTCCCTGCTCTTAACTCGTCAATCGTTGCCCGTCACATCATCACACCTTTAGACCTTGAACAAACCTACGGTCTCACCGAAGGAGACCTGAACCACGGACAGATCATGCTCGACCAATTCATGTTCATGCGACCCATCCCGGGCTGGTCGAATCATAAAACGCCGATCGATAATCTTTATCTCTGCGGAAGCGGAGTCCACGGCGGCGGCGGAGTCAGCGGGGCAAGCGGACGGAATGTAGTGAAAATAGTAAAGTAGGTAATTGCAAGTCACGCTTGAGAGAGCGTGACTTGCTTTATTAGCGGTAAAATCCAAATATGACAAAATCAAATAATGAAACATTTATCTTGCAATTGTCTCGATTCTTAGCCTCGGCAGTTCGATTTATCATATCTATTGATTACATCAAAATTCGTATTTGGATTTTGATAATTGTTCTGATATTTTTCACAATTATGGGGCAGTTACTAACCAAAACTGCGTTGCTCATTACGTTGATTATTCTTGGGTACATTTTTTTGACTTATCTTGTTAAATGGTTTGATAAGCGCGACGAGAAATAATCATTAGTGATAATTTCTTCTTCTGCCCACGGCGGAGGTGGAGTCAGCGGTACAAGCGGACGGAATGTAGTGAAGATGTTGAAGTAGAAAGTTATAGGTCACGGCTTAGCAGTGACCTATAACTTTATCTCGATGGTTTTACAACTCATGGATATATTCCATTCTTTTGTGTATAATCTCAACGTCGCCCCGATAGTTCAATGGACAGAACAAAGCACTCCTAAGGCTTAGATGTAGGTCCGATTCCTACTCGGGGCACTGTTGTTTTTAACTGAAACATTAAGGTTTCTCTAATCCAAAAAATCTTGTGTGAAAATTATCCTTATAGTAATATTAACAATGATGACTGCCAGGGTGCCCCCCTCACCCTGGCAGTCATCATTTAATCATGTTGCTAATAATGTCATAACTTTAGAAAAAACTCCCGCGGATCCGCGGGAGTTTTTTCTATTATTTACTCTTTATCATTTGGCGGGCGAGTTGTAATAATTCATGCGCGGAACGCAACGTCCCTTCGCCGACCTCTCCGAGCATTTGCGATAATTCAAGCAGGCGCGGTTCCCCTTCAAGTTTGTCAACCTTTGTAAGGGTGCGGCCATTGTCGACGAGTTTTTGAACCTGATAATGCTGGTCGCCAAATACGGCCAGTTGAGGAAGATGTGTCACACAAAAAACTTGGTGCGTGCGTGAAAGATTCCAAAGTTTGTGCCCAACCACCATTCCCACGCGCCCGCCTATGCCTTGATCTATCTCATCAAAGATCAGGGATGGGACTTCATCAGCCTTCGCCAATATATTTTTTAATCCGAGCATCAAGCGCGAGGTCTCGCCGCCGGAAGCGATCTTTGCGAGTGGTTTGAGCCCCTCGCCCGGATTTGGGGCGATCAAAAATTCCACACGGTCGAATCCGTTCTGGTCAAATGCGATGCGCGCACCGCTCTGGGTGGGAGCGCCGTTCACGTCGGGTTTGGTTTGGAAGTCCACACTGAAGCGGGCGGATTGCATTTTTAGATCATTCAATTCAGATTCGATGCCTTTGCTCATTTTGACCGCGGCGGACTTGCGTTTTTCAGAAAGCGTCATTCCCTGTTTTGCGAGTTTTTCCAACAAATTCGCTTCCTGCATTTCTAATTCATTGATGCGGTCTGCCGCGCCTGTGATGGTTTCAAGTTGTTTGCGGGCATCCGCTCCATAGGCAAGCACAGTCGGAATGGAACCGCCATATTTTCTATTTAGAGAGTGGATCAGATCCAAACGTTCTTCAACAGCGTCGAGGCGTTTGGGATTAAATTCGATTTCTTCAAGGTAGTCGCGCAAAGTGTGAACAACGTCTGATATTGTTTCCAGCAAGATTTCCGCTTGATTCGATAGCTCGGCCTGCCCCGCATCTATTTTTGCGAGTGTCGCCAATGCCTGCGCTGCTTGGCCGATCAAGTCTGTGGCTGCGGGGGTTTCAGGTGAGCCCTCATCCAGGATCGCCAACGCTTCCTGTGCATTCTCCGCAAGAGATTCCGCGTTCGCTAAACGGTCGCGTTCCTTGCGTAACTCTTCATCTTCGCCGACTTTTAATCTCGCAGATTCGATTTCCTCTGATTGATAGGTCAGCATTTCAATTCGGCGGTCTGAATCTGATTGCGCTTTTCGAAGATCCGCCAGCTCGCGCCGCAGATTCAAGATCGAGTGATAGGTTTGGCGGTAGTCGCCAAGGGGCTGCACCACTTCAGCGTAGCGATCAAGCAGGCCCAGGTGCGCGCGCGGATCGAGCAAAGAGAGATGCTCCGCCTGCCCGTGGATGTCGATTAACAACGCGCCAAGTTCTTTCAATAATCCAACATTGACCGTGCGCCCATTGATGCGAGCCACACTGCGTCCCTCTTTGCGGACTTCGCGCATGAGTACAACGTAATTTGGATCATCCATTAATTCTTCACGGTTGAGGACGAAGTGCACCGCTTCTTTTTCTGGACCTGTGAGATGGAACACCGCTTCGACAAATGCCGCGTCTGAATCAGTCCGCACAAAGGTCGTGTCTGCCTTGCCGCCGATCAGCATCACCACGGCATCGAGGATGATCGATTTGCCCGCGCCGGTTTCGCCGGTCAGGATGATCAGCCCGGAGTCAAAGCGCAAATCAAGTTTGTCTATGATCGCAAAATTCTGGATGTGAAGTTCAGTAAGCATGGGCTATAACTGGATCCCCGCCAGCCGCGCATATACGGTGGATGTGGCCACGACAGCGTATATGCCAATGGAAATAACGGGCAATATCCCGCCTGAAAGCAGGAGCATCAAACCAATGGGAACCGCGCCCAGCGCAACACCAGCCGCGCAGGCAATAAAGAGCGGGCGGGAGCGACGTTTGCTGGTCACTCGTAATGCAACATTGGAGAGGAACACTCCCGCGCCGCCTGCGATCGCAAAGGCAACGAATATCATGTAAAAGCCAATAAAACTGGCGATGAACGCCAGCAATCCGCTTGCGATCAGGGAGAGAATTAAGATAATGCCCGGTCCGATTAAGTAGTCGTACCAGAGAGCAGTATCGAATATTTTTTTATGCTGGTTTACGCATTCATTGCAAAGATAGCCGGTGGGAGTGCGCTGCGCGCAGGAAGCGCAGATCGGTCTTTCACAGCGCTTGCAGCGCAGCATGGTTTCACGGGTTGGGTGAACATAACAATACAGAGTGGTTGATGCGGATTCTGTCATCGGGGAAATCCTAAAGAGTTTTCATTCATGTGTGCGGTTAGATTACGGTAGAAATAACCAGGGTCGCCAAAGCGGACGAATTGGGCGGTCACATCGGCGGCGGTCACTTTTACGACATCATCTTCCATCAGCGGCGTTGGCAATTGACCATCGACGCTAACAACTGAATTTTCGCTATTGGGCACAATGCTGACCGAAGAACCTTCTGATAAGACCACCGCGCGGTCTACTGAAAGATGCGGTGCGATGGGCACAAGCAAAATATTTCGCAATTCCGGCGGCAGGATGGGACCACCCGCCGCAAGCGCGTACGCCGTGGAACCGGTGGCTGTTGCGGCGATGATTCCATCTGCAACGTAGCTGGTAAGCTGGCGCCCATCGACGGATGCGGTCAGACGGACGGGACGCAGGTTTTGTCCGCGCGCCACAACGACTTCGTTCAAGGCGTTCGATTTGCCGAGGCTTTCGCCGGCACGGATGTGTTCCGCCCGTAGCATCATGCGGTTCTCGATCCAGCCTTCGCCGTTAAATAATTTTTCAAAGTAATCCTGCCATTCATTGCGCTCAACCTGGATCAGGAATCCCAAACGCCCAAGATTTACTCCAAGGATCGGCACCCGGCTGGGGGCGCACAAGTGACCGGCGCGCAATACACTTCCATCGCCGCCGACAGCAATGAGCATGTCGTATTCGCCCTTCTTGACCCGGTTGCGCAGCTCTTCATCATAAAGGGATCCATGGTCTGCGTTCAAGCCATTTTTCTTAAGGAAGGCAGACATAGCTGCTGCTTCAGCAAAAGCTTCCGGCATTTTTGGGTAAGCCGTGACGATTGGTCGTTTTGGGATGAAGGAAGCTGACATAACGAAATTATACCTTTTGTAATGTCACAACGTTGATTCTCTTTTATGCAAGGCTCTGATCGCAGACATGTTTGAATCCGCATTTTGCACAGCGCGCAGTCTGTTCATGGGAGCGCGGGACTTCTTTCTTATGTTCGTCACGTTTCATTTCCACAAGCAGGTCAACCAGCGAGTTTTCCAATTCTTTGGTGTAATCTATTGCAAAGTCGCGGTTCTCATAATGGATAATTCCATATGGCGGACGCGTGTCATAGCTTTTTTCCACCAGCAGACAATATGCGGCGAGTTGATAAATATGCGAGTCGTAAGGTGCATCTGGCGCGCGTCCCGACTTGACCTCCACGGGAATGATCTTTCCATTCTGCTCGATAAGATAATCCGGCTTGCCTGTTAATTCCAGAGCGGAATAATAAAGCGGTTTCTCCAGTTTTCCCCATCCGCGCGTGTCGGTGTAGATGATGCGGCCGCCGGGCAGACCAGCTTCCTTCCGCTGGGATGTGGATTTGCGAAAGAACAAAAGGGCAAAGATGAATAACGCAAGGGCGATATACAGCACGTGGATTCTCTGCTTGAGATTAAAGTTTTTCAGCTATTCTTATTATTTTTTTCAAACGTGTAAAATCAGAACCGGATAATAGTTCTATCCGTTTTTCCAGTGTCTTGATGAATTCATTTTTATTGTCTTCATTCACTGCGGGCAGGGTTCTCTCCGCGTGTTCGGGCATTTCCTTGAAATAGCAGGTTGATAGATGTTCAAGCAAATATGGAAAGATGACATTACCGTATTCTGCATTCGCGGATGATGTTTGAGCCAGCGCTGAAATGGATTTATTAAGGGTCATGCTTGCGCTTGTTTCTTTGATCTTCTTGAGATCATTTAAGTGTTTAAAGAGGAACTCGGGTTTGACCTTGGCGATCTCGGCGAGCGCGGTGATGGCGCCGGTGACCATGTCGGGGTATTTACTTTTTAGGAATTTAATAAAATCGGCAGCATATGGAAGAACGAGATTTGGGTCAACGATGGCGACCTCGTACATCACATTCATACAGTCGCTGTGAATATTCTTATTGTCGTTCCACATATTCTCGGCGATCTCACGGATGCCGTTGATATCCTGCCGTGCGGCCAGGTCGCGTGCTAGGTCAAGGTTGGGGGTTCGATCACGACGGGTTTGCAGGTAGCCAAGACGACTTAAAAGGTTGGACATTGTTTTCCTATAATTGCGCGGTGCAATACGCCACCAGCAAAAGAATCGCCGCGAGAAGCAGGATCATGCCAAAGGTGCGGAAGAGACCCGCGGAGAGCGCCTTCCGTCCGTGCTGACGGTGCAGTTCGGTTCCCGCGGCCAGTTCGGCTTTGTTCTCCGATTCCACGCCCTGTTTGCGATAACGCCAGGCGCGGCGACAGTACAGATAACTCCCAATTTCAGAAGCGCGGATGACGGGCATGGGCAAAGTATAGCACAAATTTTCTACCCTTAAACAGCCGAAAGGTAACCACCATCCGTGATAAACTTGCCCCGCAAAATAATATTTTCTTGCGGAGGAAAGCAATGACGAAACTTGATACTTATTCCATTGATATCGCTGGTGTGAAACGAGAACTGCGCTTGTTTGAGATCAAACCCGGCTTGCGGATCGCGATCTTGAATATTCTGGGGGATACCGAGTTGGTGCAGGCGTGCGCACGCGGACTCGCGGAAAAACTTGGTAAAGTTGATTATGATCTTCTTGTAACTGCGGAAGCGAAATCCATACCTCTGGCGTATGCGCTCTCGGTAGAAACAAAGAAACCTTATCTGGTCCTGCGTAAATCATACAAGCCTTATATGGGCGATGCGATCAAAGCGGAAACGTTGTCCATTACAACAGGCCAGCCGCAGGTACTGATCTTAGATGAAAAGGATCGTGATCTTATCGCGGGCAGGAAGGTGGTCATTTTGGATGATGTCATCAGTACCGGCTCCACGCTGCAGGGAATGAGAATGATCATGGATAAGGCAAATGCGAACGTGGTTGCGGAAGCGGCAATTCTCACCGAAGGCGACCGCGCCCAATGGATGCACATTTATTCTTTGGGGCATTTGCCTTTGTTTACAGAGTGAGCGGGAAAGTAAATACGTAGACAGGTAATTAGGTAAAACTCGCCCACGAAAGATAATTTCGTGGGCGAGTTTTTTTAATTCGGCATCTGGTTAATCGATGTTGAATCTGTATCCAACCCCAAATACTGTTTCAATGTAGATCGGTTCCGACGAGTTAGGTTCGACCTTGATTCGCAAATTACGAATGTGGACATCGACCGATCTCTCGCTACCTGCATGTGTATTGCCCTGAAATTTGAGAAGCAACTCGGAGCGCGAGAATACTTTCCCTGGAGCAGACATCAAAACATGCAGCAGATCAAACTCGGACGGAGTCAGGCTGACGAGGCGTCCGAAGGACTTCACGGTTCGGGATTCAACGGAAAGTTGGATTCCGCCAAGGGAGAGAGTCTCAGGGATAGCTGTGACATGTCCCGCACGGTGCAGCACGGCGTTGGCTTTATCGTCAGCGACAAGGATGGTTTTAGACATAAGGTAATCATATCAAAAAGATGTTCAGAAGCTGTTTAGAATAGCATCTCAATTTTCTTAAGCCGTATAATGAGATTATCCCCGTTATGAAACAGGAGTCTCAATGAAAAAAGTCTTTGAAACCTTGCTCCCCGCCAAAATTGACAATGTCATTCGCGGAACAAAAATCCCATTCTACATCTTTGCCCTGTTACGCTATCGTCAGCACTGTGCGAAGTTGTATTCACCTGCTCTCGCCCGATGGCGGCGCAGGGACGATCGCTGGAATGGATCTATCCGTCGCAGGGGCGGATGGAATCATCTTTGCCTTCGCGCTCTGGGGAAGTTCCCAACTGCTTTTTGCGCTGATTCAACTGCTCGCGGTCATTCGCTACCGGTCACTGATCCCGTTCATGTGGCTGATGCTCGCGCTGGAAGTTCTCCTGCGTGAATTGGTCGGGGCGATGAAGCCGGTTACGTTTGCCCATACTCCGCCCGGTGCGATCGGCAATCAACTCATCCTGCCGTTGGCCCTGCTGATGGTGGTTTGGTCGCTCTGGAGCGCCAGCAAGAGTATCGAGGAATCAAAATAAGGCCTCCAAAAGTCAGTAGAACTTAGCATCATAGCCGTTATTTTTGTATTGCTATATTTGCCTTCCTGTGCTGGTGTGGAAGAAAAGACAATCCGCCACCTGACGTTGACGTGGATGCATTGCTTGCGATGATGAAACGGCAGGTGGGCAAACAAGACTCGAAAGAAGAGTCTCTCATCCTGCAATAATTTCATGACCTGACCCAAAATAATAAAGGGCGGGAATATTACATGGTGAACCTGCTCTGTGCGAACCTGATCCTACAGGACAGGTCATTTAGTTTGCCCTAGGAGAATTACTTTGAAGCCGTTTCAACTGATCTTTACGTATGCAAAAAAATATAAAAGTTCCCTGACGATCACCGCCATCAGCATGCTGCTGCTGGTTGGAGCGCAGTTGCTGCTTCCATGGATCGTCAAACTGCTGGTGGCGGCTGTTACCGCGCCCGGCGCGACGATGGATGTGATGGGGCTGGTCAGCCGCCTGACCGTGATCGTGCTGATCGTTTATGTCAGCCGCGCAGGGCTGCAATTCCTGCGTTCCTACCTCGCGCACCTGGCCGGATGGGGCGTGGTGGCGGATGTGCGTAAATATATTTACGAGCACATGCAGCGGCTTTCATTACGCTACTATGAAGATAAACAAGTCGGACAGTTGATGTCGCGCGTGATCAATGACACCGAGTTGTTCGAGCAGCTCATCTCACACGCTTTGCCCGATATCATTGTCAATGCAATTACGTTTATCGGCGTGACCGCGGTGCTGTTGAGTCTCAACTGGCAGCTGACCTTGCTCAGCACCATTCCGATCCCGCTGGTGCTCTTGTCTTTGCAGATCTACGCAAAAAGAGTTCGGCCGGCGTTCCGCTACCGTCAAAAAGAACTTGGCGATTTGAATGCCATGCTCAACGACAACTTGTCTGGTATACGTGAGATCAAGGCTTTTACCCGCGAAACGCAGGAAGCGGTACGCATCGATGAGCGCATCGACAGCTACTACAGATCGAACCTGCGCGCGCTGAAGTTAATGGCCACCTTTCAACCCTTTGTGGATTTCACTTCCTCCCTGGGAACATTGATCGTGATCTTCTTCGGCGGACGTTTGGCCCTGCAGGGGATCCTTCCGATCGCCGACCTGGTTGCTTTCTTTCTGTATCTCGAGATGTTCTATGCACCGGTGCGGAATCTATCGAATGCCTGGGAAGCCATTCAGAGTTCCCTGGCGGGGGCGGACCGTGTTGCAGGATTGATGGCAGAAGATGAGGAGCCGCACAATGTTCAAGGAGCAGTAGCAATTTCCAATCCAGTACGAGGCGAGCTTGTTTTCCAAAATGTAGGTTTTTCCTATAGCCCGGAAAATCCTGTTCTGGAGACCATCAATCTTGATATCCCTGCCCGGTCGGTTGTTGCCCTGGTAGGGCCGACAGGCGTCGGAAAATCCACGCTTGTGAGTCTGATCCCGCGCTTTTATGATGTGACCAGCGGGACGATCACACTGGATGGACGCAATATTCAGGAATATAAAATGGATGACCTGCGGCAGCAGATCAGCATCGTGCTGCAGGATGTATTTCTTTTTTATGGCACGGTGCGTGAGAACATTTTATTTGGTCGAACGGATGCGAGCGAAGCGGAGATGATCGCAGCCGCGCAGACGGCCAATGCTCACTCGTTCATCACTCAACTGCCTGATGGATACGATACCTTGATCGGCGAGCGCGGGGTGAAACTATCCGGCGGGCAGAAGCAGCGCTTGTCCGTTGCGCGGGCAGTATTAAAAGATGCGCCGATCCTGATCCTGGATGAAGCCACATCTTCGGTGGATACGGAAACAGAGCTGCTCATCCAACAAGCCCTGGAGCGCTTGATGCAGGGACGTACGACCATTATTATCGCGCACCGTCTTTCGACAGTCCGCAACGCCGATAAGATCGTTGTGCTGGATGAAAAATCAATTTGTGAAATGGGCACGCATGCCGAGTTGATGGAACTGGCAGATGGTTTATATCGCCGTCTGTATTCGGTTCAGCGCGAGCTGCAGCCGGTTATATCTTTTGGAGTGAACTAATCGCCTGTACAGGTGCTGTACAGGTCTGGTCAAAATATGTAAAAGGAGATCCCATGTCTAAAATTACACGTGAAGATGCGCTTGAATATCATCATCTGAAAGGAAAGCCCGGCAAGATCGCGGTTGTGTCCACCAAGCCAATGGACACCCAACGTGATCTGGGTCTGGCCTATACGCCAGGCGTTGCCGCACCCGTGCTTGAGATCGAAAAAGACCCAGAGTTGGCTTATGAATACACATCAAAAGGCAATCTGGTAGCGGTAATTTCCAATGGTACCGCCATCCTCGGTTTGGGAGATCGCGGCGCGTTGGCGAGCAAGCCAGTCATGGAAGGCAAAGGAGTCCTCTTTAAAAAATTTGCAGATATCGATGTGTTCGATATCGAGGTCGGTTCACATGATCCGGATGAGGTCATCAAAATTGTCGCAGGGATCTCACAGACATTTGGCGGCATCAACCTTGAAGACATCAAAGCCCCCGAATGTTTTTACATCGAAGAGACTTTGAAAAGTATGCTCGACATCCCTGTCTTTCACGATGACCAACACGGCACGGCTATCATATTTTCTGCGGCGCTTGCCAATGTGCTGGAATTGATCGGCAAGAAACACGAAGAAGTTAAGATGGTGGTCTGCGGAGCGGGCGCGGCGGGTATCTCTTGCGCCAAAATGGCCAAGCTTTGGGGCGTCAGACAAGAAAACATCACCATGGTTGACATCAAGGGCGTCGTATACAAGGGGCGCACGGATGGCATGAACAAATACATGGAAGAGTTCGCCGTGGAGACTGACCACCGTACCCTGGCGGATGCAGTGCGCGGCTGTGATGTGTTCCTGGGACTTTCGGCTGCGAATGTGCTGACACCCGATATGGTCAAGAGCATGGCAAGCGACCCGGTTGTCTTTGCGCTGGCGAATCCCGACCCGGAGATCAGTCCTGAATTGGCGAAGGCAGCGCGCAGCGACATCATCCTCGCGACGGGACGCTCCGATTATCCGAATCAGGTCAATAATGTTTTGGGCTTTCCGTTTATCTTCCGCGGCGCATTGGATGTGCGGGCAAAAGCCATCAACGAAGAAATGAAATTAGCGGCATCCCAGGCTCTTGCCGCACTGGCCAAGGAGGATGTGCCTGACTCGGTCTTGCGGGCGTATGGCCTGGAAAATCTTAAGTTTGGACGCGATTATATTATTCCCAAACCGTTTGACCCGCGTGTACTGTTGTGGGAAGCTCCGGCCGTGGCTGAGGCGGCAATGAAGACCGGTGTTGCCCGTAAAACGATCGACCTTGATGAATACCGTGAGCAATTGGCTTTCCGCCTGGGTAAGGGCGAGCAGGTGCGTCACTTTATTATGGATAAAGCCCGCGCCAGTGCGGGAGTGAAACGTATTGCATTTGCCGAAGGGGAGGAACCAAAGGTGATCCGCGCTGCCTACCAGATTCAGGAGGAGGGCATCGGTACACCGGTCTTGATCGGGCGTAGAAGTGTGATCGAGGAGCAGGTCAACTCACTCTCGTTGGATTACGCGCCTCAAGTCGTTGACCCGGGTGATTTTGCTGGCATTGAAAAATATGCTTCTGCTTACTATGAACTTCGTAATCGGAAAGGCCTATCACTGCACAAGGCTCTATCAGAAGTGAAAGACCCAAATGTGTTTGCGCCGCTCATGGTCAAGATGGGCGATGCGGATGCCTGCGTCTCCGGCCTGACATATGATTATCCCCAGGTGATCCGCCCGGCTTTACAAATTCATCACACCGCTCCTGGATCAGCTCACGCATCCGGCGTCTACATCATGATCATTGATGATCGGGTATTTTTATTCACAGATGCCACCGTCAATATTGACCCGACAGCGGAAGACCTGGCTGAAATAGCCTCACTCGCAGCAGACTTTGCCAGGCAATTGGAGATTGAGCCTCGGGTGGCCTTCCTTTCATTCTCGAATTTTGGCTCCACGCCGCATCCACTCTCGGACAAGGTACGCAAGGCGGTAAAGATCACAAAAGCCCTCCGACCTGATCTGGTTGTAGATGGTGAGATGCAGGCTGATACCGCAGTGGTTTCTGAGATCATCACAGAGCGTTATCCGTTCAGCGCGGTCAAGGATGCCAACGTATTGGTATTCCCTTCCCTTGAGTCGGCAAATATCGCTTACAAATTACTGGCCCGTCTTGGTAATGCAAAAGCGATTGGCCCGATCCTGCTTGGCATGGGCGCGCCAGTCCATGTTCTTCAAACAGGCGATGAAGTTACCAATATCGTTCAGATCGCCGCGGTGGCTGTGATGGACGCGATGCGGCGCGCTGAGAAAAAGTAAAAAATATTTCAGGTTAGCCAAGTTTGCTTAACAATATTTGCGCTAAAACTCTTGGGTTTTAGCGCATTTTTAATGCAAGGCTTTTTATGGATCAAAACTGCTGTGAATTGTATAAAGAAGGGAGAACCGGACACATATTATGCCCTGCAATTCAGTTATTTGATGATGTATGAATAATCCACTCGCCCCCACATCAGCGCGGACAAAAAAAGTCCCCGATGCTAACCATCAGGGACATATCCTTCAACCAGCTTACTTTTCTGCAGCCGCTTCATTTTTTTTATCGCGAGTTCCCGCTTCATGGCGTCCGTTCGACTGGACAGTGATTCCAGATATACCAATTTCACGGGACGGCGGACACTGGTGTATTTTGCGCCTGCGCCTTTATTATGCTGTTTGACTCGTCTTTCAGGATCCGTGGTCCAGCCGGTGTAAAAAGTCCCATCTGAACATTCGACGATGTAGCAATAACAGGTCATTTCTTTTCTTTTACAGACCTTCCTATCAGGGAACCAAACAACCTTTCTTTCAGTGGCATTTTTTCGATCGGAGGCGTCTTCTTGTCCTCCCAGGTTGCTGAGTAGCGATCACTTAACCATTCGTCACGACTTGCTTGCGCAGATTTGAAGTGTTTATTTAAAGCTTCTTCATCTTCATCTTCGATGGCATCACGCAGCTCAGCCAGGGATTGGATCATCGTATTGAGCACCCGGGCGATGTTTTCACGGTTATGCAAAGATAACATCTTCAAAGTTTCAGGGTCATCTTGTATGGCTGTAGTTGCATGATAGGCACGCTCAGCCACTTTGCGGGTTTCCTGCCAGCCGGGTTGGCTTACAGTCGCATTCAGCAATGCGGTGGATGTAAGTTGCGGCAGGAGATATGCTGAAGCCATCAATCCATCTGACTCAACGATATCCGCGATCATAAACTTGGCGCCGATCAACGACACCAAATTGGTAACCAATTGCACCCCTTCACCGGGTGTGCCGAACGAGGCATCTACCAGGAAGATGCTGTTCTTGAAAATATCCGCATTGGCTGAGTCCAGACCCTTTCCTGACTCCTGCAAAAATTCAGCCGCGATGGTGGGTACAAGTCCCACATAATAACAATGTGCTGGAAGGATCTCTCTTGCCCACTTCGCCACCTCAGATTTGATGGGAGCAGTATCCACAACCACCGTTCCCGGCATAAGGTCGGGGGCGATAAATTCCAGGGTCTCGCGGATCTGATGAACGGGCAGTGCCAGGATTACCAAACGAGCATCCTTCACGGCCCTCGGGAGATTATGCTCGGTCTTATCCACGGCGCCTTTTTGCTGCGCTGCGCGCTCGATCGAAAATTCCTTGTCGTGACCTACAACGAAAACGTTATCTTTATGAGCAGAAAGCGCCAATCCGATCGAAGCGCCAACTTGACCCAAACCAATAATTGTAATTTGAACAGGCATGTTACCCTCGCAAAAGTTTGATGGCGCGATTATACTGCCAATACCTCCGCTTTAAACGCCAAGAACCGCGGACGCCGACCGCGGTTCTCTTTGAAAGGAGGAGAAGAGAAATCACCTTACTGAGGTAAATTTATCATGGTTGTCCAAATAGTACTTGACGACAACCCTACGATTCCCCTACGATTGTTAGACAATTAACAAGAATGCAAATTTTTTAACATTATTTGTCTTGCGGAGGATTACAAAATGGCTATCTCTTCCCTAAAAATATATCTTGGCGAATTGAATCATACGGTACTGGGTGATTTCCGCCTCGCGGTTTCCGACCTTGGGCTGGTCGCTGTCGAATGGGCTGACGCTCAACCCAGGCTGGATGCGTATTTGCGCCGTTTCAAATGTGCTGTTGAACAAAATCCATCAAAGGTAAAACCCTACGCAAAAGAATTAGGCGAATACTTAAAAGGCAAGTGCCGTGAATTCACCTTCCCGATTGATTGGTCAAGTTTGCGTCCATTTCAACAGAAAACGTTAAAAGTTGTTTACGCAATTCCATATGGGGAGATAAGCACCTATGCAGAAGTTGCCGTGAAGATCGAATATCCGAGAGCTTACCGCGCTGTCGGCCGAGCCAACGCCACCAACCCCATGCCGATTGTGATTCCCTGCCACCGTGTGATCGGCAAGGACGGTAAACTGCACGGCTATGGCGGCGGAAATGGGCTGGCCACCAAGGAGTGGTTGCTTAAATTTGAAGGCGCTGTGATCGCGTAACGGTTACAAGCCCGGCGTATATTTTTGTTCCCACTCTGCAATGGCGGCGCGGATCTCGGATTTGATTTGCTCATCTGGAACATCATCTATCGTGGCGTATTTTTGCAAGCCTACGTAGACTTGTACGCCACCCTGAAGTGATTCTTGTAAACGGATTCCAGCTTTTGCGAACTTGGTCTTCATCAATTTTGTTTGCAGGACGGAGTCGATCTGACCGACGATGCTCAGTGTTGAGATGTTCTTTTCTTCAGTTTTTTTGACTAGAGGCTGTGCGGGTGGTGGCGCTGACTCTTTAACGGAATCAGGTATGGGCGGCGTGTTGAACGGTACTGCTTGTTGAGTCTGTCCGCCTTCAAGCCATGGACGAAAGATCGAGATGAGTTCGATCAAGCGTTTTTTCTTATCAGCAGATAATATTTCTGGAAGCAAGATTCCGTCCATTTCCACAGTGACACGGTTGTTTATTTTTTTTAATCTTAATAAACCGGGGTCATCCTGTTGTAGAGCGGGGGCCATCCGTGATTCAAGTGAAATTTTTTGATCCGCCTGCGCGATCTTTTTCTCGGCTTCATCAAGCTTGATCTGAGCTTTTTGTTCGGCTGCTTTAATTTTTTGCGTAGTACGGAGATTGGAATCAAGAAATCCAATGACCCATCCCACAATTACAGCAATTACTGCAATCACAATATATTGGAGTGTCATATATCACCTCATGTGCTGGCAGACTGGACAAATATGTGTGCCGCGCTGTCCAACGGTCAATTTTTGTATGATCGTACCGCAAACGGGACATGCTTCGCCGTCGCGGCCATACACTCGAAAATGATTTTGAAATTCACCACCGCGGTAGACCCAATCAATGCTGGCTCCATTGCGGCGAATGCCTTCCTTGAGGACAGTGCGGATCGCTTTGTGCAATGCGCCAGCTTTTTCTTGCGTAACGGTATTCGATAGCGCGAGCGGATGCAGTTGCGCGATGTGCAAACATTCATCGGTATAAATATTTCCAAGGCCGGCGATGAAGGTCTGGTCAAGCAGTAACGGTTTTAGCAGGCGTTTGCGGTTAAGTAAATTTTCATAGAGCCATTGCGAAGTGAAGTTTTTTTCAAGCGGTTCAGGTCCAAGTTTGCCCAGAATAGTTTCAGGTTTATCTGTCAGCCAAACCCGCCCAAATTTGCGGGTGTCGTTGAATGCCAGAACTGTATGGTCCGAAAGGTGAAGCAGAATGCGGTCATGCTTTTCCGCCTTGATTTTACCTTCCCGTATGATCAAATCCCCGCTCATGCGCAAATGGATCAGGAGACTATAATGTTCCAGGTTGAGTATGAGATATTTTGCGCGGCGTGAGACATCCAGGATCTTTTGCCCGGCCACCTGTCTCTTAAAGTGGTTGGTTGACGGTGTGGCAAGCGTGCGTGCCCAGTGTACTTCGGCGGAGAGGATCGTCTTTCCGACGAGTTCCGGTTTCAGGGTACGGGCAAAGGTTTCAACCTCGGGGAGTTCAGGCATTTTTTTGTTTAAGGGTTTGAAATTTAAAACTCTTCAACATTCAAACGGGAATTCTATTCGTTGAACATCTCGCCCACCGAACGGCCTTCATGAGCACGCTTGATCACCTCTCCTAACAGCGGTGCAACAGAGAGTACGGTCAGGCGGCCTTCCAGTTTCTTGAGTTTATCTGCGGTGAGCGGCGCGGAATCAGTAGTGACGATATGTTTGATGGGAAGGGAAGCCAGTCGTTCCGCTCCATTTCTGGAGAGAATGGCATGGACGAATGCGAGATAAACGTCGCGCGCTCCATTCTGTATGACAACATTCACAGCCTGTGAAATGGAACCACCGGTGTCCACTTCATCATCAACAATGATCACATCACGGTCTTTTACATCGCCGATCAATGTCAGCGCTTCGGTATTCGCGTCATTTCCAATACGCCGCTTTTCAATGAAGGCGATCGGCATATCCATGTCCGCGGCGTAGTTGCGGCCCTTTTTCGCAAAGCCGAGATCCACTGAAACGACCACAGGATCCTTCATTTGGGGGCGAAGGTTTTTGTTGATGTGATCCACCAATAAATGTGATGCGGTCAGGACATCGCCGGGAATCGAGAAAAATCCCTGCACCTGCCCGGCGTGCGGATCAAGGGTCATGTAACGGTCGGCACCGGCGACTTCGAGCATATCCGCAACCAGGCGAGCGGTAATGGGTACGCGCGGTTGGTCTTTCTTATCGGAACGGCCATAGCACAAATAAGGCACGACCGCTGTGATACGGGCTGCGGAATCCAAACGCAGGGTTTGGATCATGATCAGCAGTTCCATCAAGTTTCGATGGACGGGAGCTGACGTACTTTGGATCACATACACATCCTGTCCACGCACACTACCGTGCAGTTTTACGAACAGGTTTTCGTTCGGGAACTCGATCACTTCACGCTCGCTGACCGGTTGATCGAGATAATCAGCTATTTTTTGACCAAGCTCGGGTGAGCCGGTGCCAACAAAAAGTTTTATTCCACCATACACTTTCAGGTCGTGATGAACATGACGCATTTAAAGCTCCTTCTTTCGAGACATCCACTCAGAGCGTAACACACTCATGATCAAAACGTCATCGTATTTTCCAAATTTATACACAGCCTCACGCAGGCGGCCTTCAAGTATAAAGCCGGCTTTTTCATAAGAACGCACAGCGCGGATATTATCAGTATAGACCCGTAAAAACGCGCGGTTCAGGTTCAATGTTTCAAAACAATGGCGCACCAGCAGGGACATGACTTCGGACCCATAGCCCTTGTTCCATTCTGATTTATCGCCGATCAAGATCCCAAGCTCGGCACAACTATTCACCGCGTCGAAATCAAACACCCCACAATCACCGATCAACTTCCATGTCTTGCCTTTGCGTATTTCTATCGCAAGAGGTTTTTCCTTTTGGTCGCGTTTTGCAAGTGATGCGAACCAGTTTTCTTCATCGCTCATGGACATCGGCAGGTACATGGCAAGACCGCGGGTTACCTCCGGATCATTTACCCACTCAAAAAAATATTTAACATCATCATGTTCCACCGCGCGCAAACGTACACGGTCACCATAAATTGTGCTCACTTGTACCCTCCGTTCATTAACGACTTGACCGCTTCCCACGGTGAAAGTTCTCTTTGGATGATGCGCTCAAGCGCATCATCGACCTGTTTTTGGGGAACATTTTCCCTAAAACGGTTAACCAGAGTCTCACGGATCAGCGCATCCAATTCGACCTCGAGCCTGGCGCGGTCCCGAACGGCCCAATCTCCGCTGTGAGTTAAGTGCGCCACATGTCCCGCAATGGACTCTGCCAGTTCCGCAATCCCCTTGCCTTCTGTGGCTACCGTCCGCAAGATGGGCGGAATCCACATCGGCGCAGACAGCGAATCTTGTTTCGGGGCAGCTGTCCGCATGATTTGACCGTGATGTTGAAAGACTCGCTCGGTCGGGTGTGCCAGATCCAGCATGGACTTCAATGCCTTCTCGGTATTCTCCACACCGGGGCGGTCTGATTTATTTATCACAAGAATATCCGCAACCTCCAGAATGCCGGCTTTGATGGCCTGGATGTCATCGCCAAGGCCGGGCGCTTCCACAACGAGAGTTGTATGCGCGAGGCGCGCCACATCCACTTCGCTCTGCCCTGCGCCGACCGTTTCAATAATAACAATATCAAACCCGGCCGCGTCAAACACCTGGGACATGTTTGCTGTGGACTGTGCCAGCCCGCCCAACGAACCGCGCGTCGCCATGGAGCGGATGAACACGCCGGTGTCACCGGAAAGATCGCGCATGCGCACACGGTCACCCAGTACCGCTCCGCCTGTGAAAGGACTGGAAGGGTCAACTGCGATGATCGCCACGCGCTTGTTTTGAATTTTGCGAAAATGTAATGCCAGTTGATTCACCAGCGATGATTTGCCGGTCCCGGGCGCGCCTGTCACACCGATCAAATGTGCCTTGCCGGTATGTGGGAATAATTCGATCAGAGCGGCGCGGCTTTCGGGGGAGTCATTCTCCACCTGGGTAAGCAAGCGTGCCAATGAAAGTCGGTCACCATTGAGTACTGACTGGGAGTAATTCATGAAAATCTATTCTTCAATATCCACAACAAAAACACAGAGCAGTGAAATCTCTGTGTTTTTGACCGTAAGTTTATGCTTCAACTGCTGTTCGGACATCACGAATGATGTCTTCGGTGGAGGCGCCAGGGCCAAAGACGCCTGCCACTCCCAATTCTTTTAAGCGAATAAGGTCTTCATCCGGGATAATACCCCCAATGAAAACCTTAACATGTGTTTGTCCATTGGCTTTCAGTAATTCCATTACACGCGGAGTTAATGCCATGTGTGCGCCGGAGAGAATGGAAAGCCCGACCACATCCACATCCTCTTGAAGCGCGGCTTCGGCGATCATTTCCGGGGTCTGGCGCAGACCGGTGTAGATCACTTCCATGCCGGCGTCGCGCAATGCGCGCGCCACAACTTTTGCGCCGCGGTCATGTCCATCCAAACCGGGCTTGGCCACCAATACACGTATCTTCTTATCGGTCATATTTCCTCCGAGGGAATGATGTTCAAAATTATACTATGTATCACAATCGCCATATCTGATAAAAGTGAAAGGATTGCATTTCGCAATCCTTTCACTTTTTACATTCCATCATCTTTTGGCGGCGCGGTCTGACCATAATCCAGAACCGGTCGCATTTGTGTTCCGCCTTCCGGCGGGCCAACGATCTTTTTATCTTCCATCATATCCACGATACGGGAAGCGCGTGTGTAGCCGATGCGCATTCTTCTTTGCAGCATGGAGACGGATGCGCGTCCTTCCTTGCGGACAATATCCACAGCATCATCAAAGAGCGGATCATTATCTGATTTTGCGCCTTCATCCCATAATTCGGTCTGCTTTAATGGAACGCCGGTTGGCACGGCGTCCGCGGGAGTGCCGGCCACCGCATATGCGCTCGACCCGCCAGCCTGTGTTCTCCAGAACTCTACCAGACCCTGGATCTCATGGTCTGAGACGAATACACCTTGCAATCGCGCGGCAGAAGGCGCGTCTGGCGCTTGATAAAGCATGTCACCGCGCCCGAGCAATCTTTCCGCACCGGGCTGGTCGAGGATCACACGGCTGTCTGTATTGGACGCAACGGCAAAGGCAATACGCGCGGGGAAGTTCGCTTTGATCAGTCCTGTGACCACATCCACGGATGGGCGCTGGGTCGCGAGGATCATATGAATACCGGTGGCGCGTGATAACTGCGCAAGACGCGTAATGGTCTTTTCAGTTTCATCCGGTGCGATCATCATTAAGTCAGCCAGCTCGTCAATGATGATGACAAGATATGGCAATTTCTTTTGCCCCTTTAATTTCATTTTTGCATTGTAGTCAATGATGTTGCGCGAACCAATCTGGGCAAACATGTGGTACCGCTTGTCCATTTCGCGTGTCATCCATTGCAATGCGCCGATAACGCGGTCCATTTCCACAACAACTGGACCAAGCAAATGCGGGATCCCGTTGTAGCCTGTCAGCTCCACGCGTTTGGGGTCCACCAGAACAATGCGCAGATCATCTGGTGTGTTGAACAAAAGCAAACAGGTGAGAATGGAATTCACACACACTGATTTACCGGAACCGGTCGTGCCAGCGATCAGCATGTGCGGCATCCCTTCCAGGCTGGCGATTATTGGAAGTCCAGCCACGTCGCGTCCCAGGCCAAAATTCAACGGCTTGGTATTGCGTTTGTAAATATCGCTTTCCAGAATATCACGCAGCGCCACCATCGCCATTTCTTCATTTGGCACTTCGATGCCCACATAGCTATGTCCGGGCACAGGCGCTTGAATGCGGATGCGCGGCGCGGCCAATGCGAGCGCAAGATCATCGGATAAGGAAGCGATCTTGCTGACGCGCACCTTGGTGCGGACTCCGCCTCTGGTCTCAAGGAATAGCGGTTCCACTCCGAACTGCGTGATGGATGGTCCGCGGCTGATTGCAACCACCTGGGCCGGCGCACCAAAAGATGCAAGTGTCTCCTCAATTAATCGTGCGCGCTGTTGAATAAAATCTTCATTGATGGCGGGCGCACTGCCTGCGTCCAGGATATCGCTGACGCTTGGTAATTTCCATTGGATCACACTTGGTCCGCTGCTTGTTCGTGTGGGTTGGATGCTGTTGGCAGCCGCTTGTTCCATGACGGGCATGGCAGATGAATCTATCGGGGTGAATTCCTCTGTTGAAACAGGTTCAGGTTCGGGGCTGCTTGAAGCGCGCGGCGCGATCGGTTTGTTCAACCATTTTTGCAGCGTATCCTTTAATGGCGTCAACCAGAAGAATAATTCCTGCACGGGTTTATCAAGGGTGACCGCGATCCCAATGACCAGCCATGCGAGCAGTGCCACATAGGTTCCACCTGCCCCCAGACCTGACCAGAGTGCGCGTTGGAAGAGACCGCCCAAAGCGCCGCCCCCATTGCCGGTTAGCGCCACGGCTTCCGCAGTTTCTGCGGTGGCGACAAATGAATGCAATACGGTGAGCAGCCAAAGATAAAGGAGCACGCTGCCGGAGGCGCGTTCAAGCGAAAGCGGGGGGATGCGCTCGATCTTTCGGAGGACAAGCCACAGCCCAAAGATGAGCAGTCCGATCGGCAGGATGTACGCGCCCCAGCCAAAGATTTGCAAAAGGAATTGAATCGCCCCGCCAATGAGCGGGGATCGGTTTGCTGAGATCAACCCCAAAAGAATAATTGCGCCGATGAATGTCAGGATGATGCCGACTACATCGAGTTTGCGTTCAGCGGAAAGAGTATTCCACCACGAAAAAGCGGGGGGCGGGGGAGTCTGTAGTGGCGGCGTTTTTCTGCTTTTTGACGCGGGTTTGTTCTGCGACACATCCCCCTTTTTTGAGGGAAGGATTTTGCCGGCAGGTTTTGTATTTTTCTTGGGAGGAGTGGAGGGTTTTAAAAGAGGCATGAAGATAAAAGGATGAAGGCTGAAATTTGGAAGGTCAAAAAGATTATAGCACTGATGGTCTGTTTCCTTTAAGGTACAATTGTTTCATTATGTCGTTGCCAGGAGGGTGCTTGCTCTTCCCGATACCATCCCGAATGCTCTTATCGGGATGAAGCAATCTCCCCCCATGAGAGGCTGCTCACCTGCACCGCAGGTGTAAGTGTCGGATAAGAACAGGACCGCCTCGCAGCGACATGATCTATATCGAGAATCGTTAATAGTTGTAAGGACTAACCCATTGTTCGAAATCCTATTTCTTGGCACATCCGCTTCCGCGCCGTCTGCAAAGCGCGGGCTTTCGGGGCAGATCGTTTCTCATAACGAATATCGTTTCCTCATTGATTGCGGCGAAGGCACCCAAAGACAGATCCTGCAGTCGGGCATTGGCTTTAAACGGCTGACGCGCGTGTTATTAACGCACGGACATCTTGACCACATCCTTGGGCTGGGCGGACTGCTGTCTACGCTCCTGCGCTGGGAATCGATCGATGAGCTTACGATCTACGGCGGGCGCAGTACGCTCGAGCGCGTACAGACACTTCTTTATGACGTTGTCCTGCGTGGTAATCAGCCTCCCATGCCGCTGATCTTAAAAGAGATCAAACCCGGTGTCATCTTTGAAACGGATGATTTCACAGTGACCGCTTTTTCTGTCACGCACCGCGGACCGGATTGTTTGGGCTATGTCTTTGAAGAGAAGGCGCGCCGTCCATTCCTTTCACAAAAAGCAGATGCGCTTGGCGTACCGTTCGGTCCCGAACGCGGACAACTGGTTGCCGGCAATGAGATCATACTCGCTGATGGAAAACAAATCACCCCCGATGATGTGCTGGGTGACTGGGAAAAGGGCAGTAAATTTGTCGTGGTGGGCGATGCCGGTCGGATAGATAACCTGATCGAGGTCTGCAAGGACGCGGACGGTCTCGTGATCGAGTCCACGTACCTGGATGAAGAAGCGGATATGGCGAAGCAGTTCTCTCATCTCACCGCGCGCATGGGTGCGGAACTAGCCACAAAAGCCGGGGTTAAGAAGCTGATCCTTACGCATATTTCGCGCCGCTACCGTGAAAAAGATGTGATCGCTGAAGCGCAATCCGTTTTTCCAAATGTGGCTGTGGCGCGTGATTTTGACACCTATCAAATAAAGAGAGAAATTTAAGATGCCAGAAAAATTAAAGATCGGGGTATTGACCTCGGGCGGCGATGCGCCGGGTATGAACGCGGCCATCCGTGCCGTGGTGCGTACCGCGTTGACGAACGACATGGAAGTGATCGGGATTCAAAATGGTTACGAAGGTTTGATCAATGGTGAATTCCGTAATATGAATGAACGCTCTGTCGGCGGTATTTTACAGCGCGGCGGGACGATCCTTCTCACCAGCCGAAGCAAGCGCTTTATGGAGCCAACCGGCCAGCGCGATGCGATCCGCAAGATGAATGAAGCCGGCATCAACGGGTTGATTGTGATCGGTGGTGAAGGCTCAATGAACGGTGCGCACGCGCTTTCACAACAGGGTGTCAAGGTTGTTGGTATCCCTGGCAGCATTGATAACGATATCTGGGGAACGAACATCGCCATTGGCACGGATACCGCCATGAACACCATTATGGAAGCTGTCGACAAATTGCGCGATACCGCGTCATCGCATCAACGCGCGTTCCTGGTCGAAACAATGGGACGCAACAGCGGCTATCTTGCAGTGATGGCGGCCATTGTCTGCGGCGCGGAAGTGGCCTTGATCCCCGAAGTATCCATTACCGCTGATGAGGTGGCCATGGCGGTCGAACAAGCCTACAAACGCGGCAAGACACATGCCATCATTATCAACGCGGAAGGTTCCAATATCAGTACAACCGAGCTTGCGGCACGCATTGATGACCTGGATGTAGGCTTCAAGACGCGTATGACGATCCTTGGTCATATTCAACGTGGAGGTTCGCCGACCGCGTATGACCGCCTGCTGGCCTCACGCATGGGTGTAAAAGCCGTGGAAGCCTTGATGGATGATAAGCACGGCGTGATGGCCGGACTTAAAGGCAAGGGGGTGGAATTTATTCCGCTGGTGGATGTGATCACCAACAAACGCAAGGTCAACATGGAGTACTATCGCATGGCGAAGGTGCTGGCTAGATAGGACCGTTGCAGATTCAAAAGTTTCAGCCGTTAAGATGGAAAATCTTGGCGGCTTTTCTATTTAATGGTTACTTGAATCACAGCCGTATCCACTCTCTGATCTGCGCGTACTACTTGCAGCTGAATCGCATATAGTCCAATTAATCCTTTTGTATCCCACTCAGCCAGAACAGCATTTTCTATGGGAGTATTTACATCACTCCCCAGTTGAATCCATTCCTGTGGATTCAACCCCTTGCCCACCTGCACACGATAATATGAAAAGTCGTCGCCCGAGGCTGTCCCGATTATTTTCACAGCGCCGTTCACATCTGCAAATAATTCCGGAGAAATGATATTGGCGATGGGATTCACTGGCGGTGCTTGAATGGCGTCGTACATGGTAGGTGGGATCTCAAACCCTTCCCCCAAAGCCCAATCGCGCGCGTTTTCCGGGACAAGCATATACACACGTTTCTCAATTAATTCAGGCGGAGTGAACACAGTGGCGAGCAGACCTGTCTCGCGGTTGATATCGAACTCGTTGAATAAATTATCCGCCTGGATCGGTTCACTTCCGTTCAGGAAAACCTCGCTTACCAAATTCGGGCATTCACTGGTTGGCAGCATTCCGGAAGGATCACACACAGTTATTGTAGAGACCCCTTGCGGTTTGGCCCAACCGTCAGCGGGGGAATTCCCTGAAGCCAACTGCATCAATGCATTCCATAATACCGATGGAAATTTTGGCGAAACAAGCTCATTCTCGTCATGCACGCCGGTCCATGTGACCACTACATGGGAGGGGGTATAGCCAACCACCCACGCATCCTGCCCATTTGATGTTTGCCCAACCTTTACCCCCACGGGACGCCCGATCTCAAGTGGATTCGATCCGCCGCGTGCGGTTTCATCGCTCAATATATTTGTCATCAAATACGCCAGCGCGGATGTTAACACTGGCTTGGCTTGCGGCAATGACCAATCCAACAAAACCGCGTGGTCCACACTCTCCACGCGCAGAACGGTCACAGGTAAAAATTCATCACGCACAGTCTGACCGAAATAAATTCCCTGTTTACCAAACACACCATATGCCCCTGCAAGTTTCAGCATGGAAATATTTTCGATCAAATCGATTCCAAATGATGACGCAATGTTGGTCACGTTCTCAATGCCCATTTGCGCCTTCAATGCCTGCGCAGGTACTTGATAATCGTTTGCCAGTGCGATCCGCAGGCGTACGGGTCCGTGATACTTGCGGTCAAAGTTTTGAGAAAATCCTTCTGTGGGAATATCCCATGTTAATGAAGCTGGACTCAAGCCGCGGGTGAATCCTGTCAAATAGATGAACGCATCCAAACTGGACCCGGGCTGGTGCGCGCTGACGAGCGGGGTTTCCACGCCTTGGTTTGTCTCCCCGACCAACGCCAGCACCTGGCCATTGTTCGGGTCAAGGATCAACGCGCTCGCGGATGAATCTGCCAGTGTGACGGCGGGAGGAAGGGATGGCAATAATCTTGCAGATTCGCAGTCACTTTCAGATTCAGTTAATCCGGCCATGCGGGTTGCGTATACTTTCGTTGTACACGCGGCTTGGATCTGTAGGTCATAATCGAGCGTGGTAATGATGTTAAACCCGCCGCGCTCAACCCGCTCGCGCGGGATTTGCGAATCGAGTTGGGACAAGACCATGTTGACGAAAGCCGGGGCAGTTTCGGGTGAGACCGAGGCGCGGACTCGAAGGTTGGGGTCTCTGCCAGCGCGGCGATCATCTCGGTGTTGCTTAATTTCAGAGTCAAGATCAAATCTCGTCCACGTTCCAATGCCTGCTGCGGCGCATCCAGCGGATTCAAAGCAGGGGTTTCACTTGTCGCCGCAAGAATGGCGGATTCGACTAAAGTAAGCTCTTCAGGTGATTTGCTAAAATAAAATTGAGAGGCAGCATCCACACCGAAAGCATAGCTGCCAAAGTTCGCGCTGTTGAGATACCACTCCATCACCTGCGCGCGCCCAAAGCGGGCTGTGATCTGCGCGGCCAGAATACGCTCGCGGATGGCGCGCCTAAATGTTGGCGCTTCGTTATAAATAATTAACTCGTTGACAAGTTTTTGTGCAATGGTGGGATGTGAATCGGGGTCGTTATATCCCTGAACGGTAAACCCGGGATGAGACCAAAATTGAGGATCGGCGACGGCGGCCGCCGCATCAATTAATGTCGCGGGAATGTGTTGTGGATTTTTAGCGTTGATGGGAATGTATCGCCGCGTTCGCGAATCGTCCGTTGGCGAAAATGTGAAAATCAACTCCGCGCCTGTGCGGTCATAGATGCGTGTCGGTTGGAGTAAAAGCCCGTCAGGTGGGTTCAGCAGTCGCGGTAAGATGTCAATGGATGGGAGGTCCTGGGTAATATCTGCGTACGCATACGCACCAATAATAATGAATGCCGCGAGAAAAAGAGAAAGAAGGATCCCCAAACTAAACAAAGTACCGCGCGTGCGGTTGGATGATATACGCTGTTTTGCGATTCGCCTGTCACGGCGTGTGCGTAGAACTGGAAGGATGGAGGGCATGCCTCTATTTTAGCGTAGGTCGCGCTTCAAGCGCGACTTTTAGTCGTTCAAAAGATCCGAAAGGAAATTAAGTAGTCCGCCAGTTCCAGCCTCTTCTTGTGTTTGTGAGTTATCGGGGACATCACTCGCCACCAATCCGCTTTGACCGTTGATCAACACCAAATGCTCGCGCCCGTCAAAGGGAAGTTCGGTCATCCACACAGGCATCAAATTTAATTTGAAAGACTCCACAGCCAGGTTTTGAGATGAAGTGTGCACAATGTTCATGCCGCTGATCATGTAAGGAAGTTTGTCTTTATATCGTGCATAGACCTGACTGCGCGCATCCAGTGAAGCATCAGCCATCGGCACATCATAGATCTCCGCGGGCCAGCTTGCAAGGAAGCGCGGATCATACGGCTTGGTGGTCTTGAGGTCAAAAGCGGGGATCAATTTCAAGAAAACAGCAGACAGCTTTCGCGAGGCGGGAAACGGAAGGTCATCCACCATGATGGGATACTGGTCAGTGATACGGGTGATCTTTTTCTCGCCGCCGCGCTTGAATAACTGTTCATCCTGTTCGATCATTTCTCCTGTGTAATCAATGACGCCGCCAATGTCAAAGGTCCACATTGGAAGATAAAGCCCGCGCGGCAGTTCCACTCTTTTTTCAGGGTTGATATGGTTACTCTCGACCCAGTTGACCAAAAGCTGCGTGGCTTTTTTCTGTGTGAAAGCGTGCGGGATGATCCCATCCGGCGCGAGCAGGTCTTTTGTCTTTTCAAGGCTGACCACATGCGGAGAATCGCAATACACGCATGAAGCCGAGATCTGCTTCGGCGGCAAAATGAATTCAGCGCCGCACCCGTTACAATGAAAAACCAGTTCCTGCAGCGGCTTGCCATGTCCGCGCGAGGTGGCCATCGCGATGATGAAATCTTTTTCGTCCGCCTCTTTGGTATGCGTGTCAAAACCCTGATTGCGTGAGCAATAATCGCAAACAAGGGTTTGACCGTCCGGCGCGAACGCCATACGTCCGCCGCATTTGGGACACATGAAGCGATCCGCATTTGCCTGGCGCGATCCTTCAGACACAGCGGGCATCTTATCGGGATTGATCACTTCATCGGCTTTGAGTTTCCCATCGAGGATCGCCAATGCGCGGCGCGCCCGCGCATGTCTCAGGTCATGCGAAAGACAATTTTCCAGGGCTTTTCTTTTTTCGACAGGATTGGCTGTGACTTCCCCCATCCAATACCAGGCTTCAGCCAGCACATCATGCGAACTGGTCATATAAATGGCGCGGTCAAGATAACGGCGGGCGGTTTCATGATTGCCTGTCTTGGCTTCAATAATTCCAGAGCGGAGAAGTTCCTTGCTGTATTCTTCCATTTTTATTTCGCGGCGCTCCTGACGATCGCGTCTGTCATTTTTGCAACACGCGCCATTTCTTTCACATCATGCACGCGGATGATATCCGCGCCGCGCGCGATGCCCACCGCAACTGTCGCGGCTGTGCCTTCCACCCGCTGGTCTGCGGGCAGATCCAGAGTAAATCCTATGAATGATTTGCGGGATGTCCCCAGCAAAATGGGATATCCCAACTCGCGGATCTCGCCCAGCCGATTGATCAACTCAAGATTGTGTTCGCGCGTCTTTCCAAAGCCGACACCTGGGTCCAGAACAATATGCGACTCAGCAATCCCGGCTCTTCGCGCCAGCGCCGCGCTATCCATGAGTTCACGTTTTACATCCGCAATTAAATTTTCATATCCCGCGCCGATATAAGCATTCCCAAATTTCTCGCGGACTTCCACGCTGGCGGGGTTGCTGCGATTGTGCATCAGGATGACCGGTGTTTTATATTTTGCCGCCACCAACGCAAGGTCATCATCCGCGCGCAGCCCCCAGACATCATTAATAATATGCGCGCCTGCATGAACCGCTTCTTCGGCGACTTTTGCTTTGTATGTATCAATTGAAATAATTGCTTCGGGAAAATTTTTGTTCAGTGCGTGAATGACAGGAATCACACGTTCCATTTCCTCATCAGCATTGACTGGAGCAGAGCCGGGTCGTGTTGACTCTCCGCCCACATCCAAAATATCGGCGCCGTTTGCCAGGAAATTCTTCGCCTGCTCGATAGCAGTCTCGACGGCATCTCCTTTTGCAATGATACCGTCCCCGGAAAAACTATCGGGAGTCACATTCAAGATCCCCATCACATACGTGCGGGAACCCCAGTTGAATGTAAAACTCCCGATCTGCAGAGAAGTGGATTTCATGTAAGTTATGTCGTTGCGACGAGCCTCAAAAGGCGAGGGTGTTCTTCCATCCTAAGCAACCTCGAGATTACCAAAAGGTTGCTCCGTCGCTGCGCTCCTCGCAACGACATGTTTCATGCTATATCTGATCCAGAGGACGCGCCAGCCAGGCTTCGGCCTGATTAATGTCAGTAAAGATCTTCATGGCGGAGGCTGCTTCTGGCAATGATCCGGCAGCCACGTTTCGTACCGCATCCGCGACGGATTGATCCGCAACCACCACAGCCACGCGGATGTTGCGCGCGGAAGGGTCGCTGTTCGCATCCACTGCCATGCGCACGGCTTTTTCAGGGATCTGCTTCACGGCGCGCAGGTCATACAGGTTGCGGGTGCGGCGGTCTGCTTCCAGCAAGTGCTCGAGAGCAAATTCATGCCAGTGCTTGAGGGTGGCGTCTGACAGATCGGTGAATGTCAAGGTCATGCCGCCATCGCCGCGGCGGATCACAGAATAGCCGACATCGGCGGCGGGGGACCAGTTTAAAGGTTTGGATTCAGTCATGGGTTCTCTCCTGTATTTATACTATGATTATAACGCAGGCATAAAATTATTTTTCATTTTTTGGAATCACATGCTATAATGCGGTTCACCCGGGCGCTTAGCTCAGTTGGTTAGAGCACCTCGTTTACACCGAGGGGGTCGGGGGTTCGAGTCCCTCAGCGCCCACCTTTTTTTCGGAGAGTTGTAAATCAGGGGTTCGAGCGTTTCACGTCAGCGCCCACTAAATCCTGCTTTGGCGGGATTTTTTCTTTTAATTCAAAATTTTTCCTCTGCTATAATCCTTTTATGATCCTTATCACCGGCGCAACAGGTTTTATCGGACGTACACTTGTGCGCCAACTTTCATCCATTGGGTACCCGCTGCGGACGCTGATCCGCCCTTCGCCGCGTACGCCGCGCTTACCAAAGGGCGTGCCCGTTGAAGTGGCCGTGGTGTCCTTGGCAGATGTGCGTGGTCTACGCGCTGCGCTGCGCGATGTTGATACTGTCATCCACCTGGCAAGCGCGGAAAACCAGGGCAGCCGCGGGGATCTCTTAAAGGCGGATATTCAAGGCACAGAAAATCTTGTCGGGGCGGCATCAGACGCAGGTGTGGACCGGATCTTGTATCTCAGTCATATTGGCGCAGCGCCTTCCTCTGCATATCCGGCTTTTAGGGCAAAGGGCATCGCTGAAGAACATATCCGTAACGGAAAGGTCCCGTATACGGTCCTGCGGACTTCAATGGTGTATGGCGCTGAGGATCATTTCACCAATAATCTTGCGCGGATCATTCGGACATCGATTGGGGTATTCCCGATCACGAATGGCCGTCGGACGGTCGTTCAGCCACTTTGGGTTGAAGACCTGGTGACTTGCATGGTATGGTCTCTTGAAAATAATGACACGCTTAATAAGGTGTACGAGCTTGGCGGGACTGAATTTTTCACGTTACAGCAGATCGTCGAGATCATCATGGATGTCACCCATCGGCGGCGCTTGCTTGTTCCGCTATCACCACTCACCTTGCGTGGCTTGACCGTGTTCCTTGAAGGGGTGATACCGAATTTTCCGATCTCTTCATTCTGGCTCGATTATTTTGCCGTGAACCGCACCTGCGCGATCGATTCACTCCCGCGTATTTTTGGTTTGATGCCTGCGCGGTTTTCCTATCGCCTTGATTACCTGATCCGCAGGCCGTGGTATCAACAGGCTTGGAGTATGATCACGGAAAGAATTTCATCCCTACGCTCTCGCTAAATATGACCAATATTCAAATTCGCCTGATCGAAACACCTGAAGAAATGAGGCTTGTGGAGGAGCTTCAACGCGCAGTTTGGCCCGGCTCCGAAACGGACGTGGTTCCTTTGCATATGCTCATCACCGCTGTGCATAATGGCGGACTTGTCCTTGGCGCATTTATTGATGAAATACTCGCCGGCTTTGTGTTTGGATTTCCAGGAATCGAATCCACTCCTGATGGTCCGCGCCCCAAACATTGCTCGCACATGATGGGAATTCATCCCGATCATCGTGATGAAGGGATCGGCTTTGCGCTCAAGCGCGCGCAATGGCAAATGGTACGCCACCAAAACCTTGATCACATCACATGGACGTATGATCCCCTGCTCAGCCGCAATGCTTATCTCAATATAGCGAAACTTGGGGCGGTCTGTATCACCTACCGCCGCTCAGAGTATGGCGATATGCGCGATGGACTCAATGCCGGACTTCCCTCCGACCGCTTTCAATTGGATTGGTGGATCAACACTCCCCGTGTGGAAAGCAGACTCAGCAAGCGCCCGCGCCCAACCCTTAAGCTGCACCACGTTGCACGGTCGGGTCTGCGTCCATTTTATTCGCTTCACACTTCGTCCGATATGCTGTCATACCCGCCTGAGCACGTCCCTCCCTTTGAAGAGCGCCTGCTCTTGGCAGAGATCCCTGGCGATTTCCTCTTGCTCAAATCGAAGGATTTTGCGCTTGCCCGTGATTGGAGATTCTTTACCCGTGAGCTTTTTGAAACCGCCTTTGCAAAAGCATATATCGTCACCGATTTTATCTTTGATAAGAACGAAGGCGATCCGCGCGGGCTATATGTATTAACTCACGGTGAAAGCACGCTTGATGAATTTGAATAGACTCGGAGAAGATCGTTCATAAAAGTTGAAACGCCCGTTGGGGCGTTTCATTGTTAAGAAGTAAAGATATGAAAACCAAAGCTGCTTGTCCAAGGCTTACCTCCGCATAGAGGAAGCGTTCTGTTCGTTGGCGCCCATGGCGGTCATGCCGATCGGATGATAGGTTGGTTCAGCGACAGGGCGATTGGTGCCATAGTTTGGAGTCGGCTTGGGCGCTGGGCGCGGAGTATTAGTGCTGGGTTGATTGGGGCGATAGGCAGGCTGTTGTGCCTGAGCCGGGTAATTCCTTTGTGAAGAATAACGGTCGTGCACATCTGCAAGTGTGAACAGACGTTCCCCGGCCACAGAAAAGGTCCCAATGATCAGCACGCGGATCAGCCAGACCATGGCCGCCACAAAGATCGGCACTGCCTTGATCATGACGGACTGCCCGACCAATGAGCCGCCTTCAACGCTGTGATTGAGGATTGCCACTGATACACCCCACCAGGTCAATATGGCATTGAATGCAGCAGCAAGCAGCCATGCCCCAAAGAGGTACCAAACCTCGGCTGGTTCGTCGCGCCCCTGTTCTGGAGTGAAGATGCGGGCGATTCCTGCAAAGTCAATTCCGCAGAAGGCAAAAGCCAGAATCGCCGACCAGTGCATTCCCGCGAATTTCAGGTCGCCTAGAACATCCCGCAATGCGAATGAAGTTGTCCCAAAATTGAACAATTCAAAAGCGAGCAGGGCCGTAATAAGGATACTGCCAAATATCGCGCCGCGTTGCAGGGCGGTGTTTTTAAGAAATGGAAGAATATTAATATTGAGGGAACGGTTCATTGCGGTTCTCCTGTTGTAACCATACTCGGTAAATTCGACATTTCCGAATATAGAACACTTGTTCTAATTTGTCAAGGTTTTTGACGCCTTACGCAATGAAAACATCAAATCAAGAAAACTAACTCAAATTACGTAAAGAAATCTTTGATGAATCTTTAGGCCATAGCCCCGCAATTTTTTCTGCGCACTTTGGACATGTCCCCTCGCGCGTGATCTTGTATGCGCGGATGACATACCCGCTTCGTTTCACAAGCGGATAACTACATTTCGGGCAATGAGTAGTTTCATACTCTCCGACATGACCCGCTAAATTCCCCGCGTACACATACCTCAGCCCCGCCTCGCGTCCGATGTCAGCCGCGCGCATCAATGTCTGCGGACCGGTATTGTCCGGCGCGGTCATTTTATAGTCTTTGTGAAAAGCCGTTACATGCCAGGGAATATCAACCGATAACTCTGCCAGGAAACGCGCCGCGTCCCATAATTCTTCGTTTGAATCATTGAAGCCCGGAACCACCAAAGTCACTACTTCCACCCACAGTCCCAGGTCATGTGCCCTTTTGATCCCGTCCAGCGTATTTTTCAACGTGCCGCCGAGCGTACGATATTTCTTCTCGCTCATACATTTCAGGTCGATCTTATATGCGTCAATATACGGACGGATATACTCCATCACTTCGGGCGTGTTATTTCCATTCGACACATAAGCGCAGATTAACCCAGCCGTTTTTGCCTCTTTAAAAATATCAACCGCCCATTCGCTAGTGATTAATGGCTCGTTGTATGAAGAGACAACTACCGAAGCGTTTGTCCTCCTCGCCTGCTCCAGAATTTGTACAGGCGCTATTTTTCTTATAAACTGTCCCGCGATCTCAGAAGCCGGGTCTCGCAGTGCCTGTGACGTTAACCAATTTTGGCAATACCCGCAGTGATAATCGCAACCCAGCATTCCAAATGTCAATGCGTTCGTGCCGGGTAATACATGTGAAAAGGGTTTCTTCTCGATCGGGTCGCATTGCAATGCCGCTACATATCCCCACGGCACACGTAACTTTCCGCCCTCATTAAATCGCACCTGACAAATTCCGCGCCTGCCCTCACGGATCAGACAGCGGTGACCGCACGCGAAACAGCGTACCGCGCCATCCGCTTGCGGTTCATACAATTCACCTTCAACCGTTAAGCCGTCCAATACATTTGCCAGCGAACTCATCGAGACCTCGGCAAGAAACTCCCTGCTTTAGCAGTGGAGAGGGATAGCCGCTGGCGATGTGCTTTCGCTAGAACATTTTCAATAGATTGAAGATGTGGTATAATCACGCCATGAAATTGACCGCTCAAATAAAACTCCTGCCTACGCCTGAACAAGCGCAAGCCCTTCGTAAAACTCTTGAGGTTGCAAACGCCGCCTGCAATCACATCAGCGAACAGGCTGGGAGTCAGACATTCAAACAATTTCCAATCCACAACTTACTTTCGTGTCAAGGAAATGTTTGGCTTGACCGCCAGGTGGTGCGTTGCATCTCGAAAGTTGCAGATGCTTATAAGCTGGATAGAAAAGTCAAACGTACTTTCAAGCCGCATGGCGCGTGCTTTTGATGCCCGCATCCTGACCTACAAACTGGACAGGATGGAGTTGAGCCTCTGGACAGTAGAGGGCAGACAAAAGATGTCCTTTGCCTGCGGAAAACGCCAGCTGAATGCTAAAGGCCAGCATGGGGAAAGCGACTTGTGTCTGGTCAAAGGCAGTTTTACCTGATGGTTGTCTGCGAGGTGGAACCCCAAGCCAATTGACGTGGAAGGGGTGTTGGGGGTGGATCTGGGTCTTGTCCAGATCGCCGCAACTTCGGACGGTGGCGGGTTCAGCGGCCCATCGAAGATAACCGCCGAAAGTTTGGACATCGCAGAAGCAATTTGCAAAAGAAACAGACCAAATCCCCACGAAACTCAAGAAAATATCCGGCGTTCAATCCCGTTTTCAAAAACAACCAACCATAGAATCAGCAAAATTCTCGTACAGATTGCGTATGACACTCATCGAGCGATTGCCCTTGAAGAATTGGGCGGTATCCGTGAGGCTCCGTAAAAGGACGCAAGCAAGAGGCATGCGATTGGTCGTTCTCCAACTGAGGCGTACATCGTTACAAAGCCGAGCGCGTGGGGGTTCCTGTGATCTTCGTTGATCCAAGAAACACCCGCCACCTGCCCTGTGGTGTGTTGATAAAGCCAATCGTAGTCTCAATCTGTTTTCCTTGTCCGCTTGCAACTTCTTGGCAATGCGGACAGAGTAGCGGCTGTGAATATCGCAGTCAGGGCAGAAGTAAACCTGCCAATGGTCTCGAACCTTCGTGTTCAGGGACAAAGCCCCCTGCTTTAGCTGTGGGGTTCGTTTACCTATAATATGTCCATGCTGAATTTACTTTTGATCTTTGATAAAAGGTTATAAATCTGTGAAACAAGCGATCACTGTCGTCATTCAAGCAGGCGGCGCATCCTCACGCATGGGCGAGGACAAAGCCTTGAAATTATTCCTCGGACATCCGCTCATTGAACGGGTGATTGATCGACTCGCGCCGATCGCAGACGAGATCATTGTTACAACAAATCGTCCCGCGGAGTATGAATTTTTAGGCCTGCGCCTCATCCCTGACCTCAAGCCGGGGCGTGGCGCATTGGGCGGACTCTACACTGCCATCGCTTCAACCGCGCATCCGCTGGCGGCGGTGGTGGCCTGTGACATGCCCTTCGCCAGTTCAACCTTCTTCGAAGGCGCGCGCAGACTCATGGTCAGCGGTGAAGCGGATGTGGTCATCGCCAAAACGGATGAAGGCTACGAACCATTCCATGCGCTGTACCGCCGCGAGACCTGTCTGCCCGCCATTGAATCAGCAATAGACGCGGATCAGTGGAAGGTCATCTCGTGGTTTCCAAAAGTAAAAGTACGGACGCTTACCTCTGATGAGGTTAATTCCTTTGACCCGTCAGGGTTATGTTTTTGGAATCTAAACACACCGCAAGAATTTTTAGAAGCGGAGAAACGCGCTACCGGACAATAAGCACCGGGCAGGGCGCGTGCGCCACAACTTTTTGACTGGTACTCCCGAGCAGCAAGCCGGCCAGCGTGCCCAACCCGCGCGAACCTATTACGATCACATCACTATTGCGCGTGACAGCTACATCCAGTACAGCTTCGGCTGCCGAGCCTTCGATCATTTCAGTATTGATCTCACAAGGGATCTGCCCCACCGCCTCAATGGCTTTTTTCATAATGGCCTTGGCATCATCAATACGCGCGTCGATCGCATATTGCAGGTTCGGCTCGCCAAGATAGGGTGGAATGAAATCATAAGCCACCACAATGCGAAACTCATTTGAATTCATGGCGCGCGCCAGGTCGGCGGCGGTACGTGCGGCGTGCAAGGCATGATCGGAACCATCTACGGCCAACAGAACTCTTTCGAACATATTGCCTCCTTGTTGTGTGGGGTACAATCTTAGTATACAACCTCTCTGTCTAATTTTCATTAAAGGAGTTTTGCATGTCCCCTGATCATTCGACCGTGCTCAGCGAAAATCTAAAATTAATACGCCAGCAATTCCCAGCTCTTGACCGACCGGCTATTTTCTTCGACAACCCCGGCGGAACGCAGATCGCAAAACACAGTCTTGACCGCATCAACAAGTATCTAATCGAATGTAACGCCAACCACGAAGGCGCATTCGCCACCAGCATCGCCTCAGATGCTGTTCTGGACGAAGCTCATCGCGCCATGGCGGATTTCTACAACGCGCCCTCTGCAGAAGAGATCGTCTTTGGCAACAACATGACCACACTCACACTGCACATCAGCCGTTCGATTTCACGCGAGTGGAACGAAGGCGACGAGATCGTCCTCACCCGCCTTGACCATGATGCCAATGTCACGCCCTGGGTATTAGCCGCGCAGGACAAGGGCGTCAAAGTTAACTGGGTTGATTTTGACGTGGAAGATGGGACCTTGAAATTGGACGACCTGCAAAAAGCGCTGGAACGAAAGCCGCGCCTGCTGGCGGTGGGGTACGCTTCCAATTCGCTTGGCACGATCAACCCGATTGAAAAGATCATCAAGATGGCGCACGACGCCGGCACGCTGGTCTATATTGACGCTGTCCAGTATGCGCCGCACGGTCCCATTGATGTTCAAAAACTGGATTGTGATTTTTTGGTTTCATCCGCCTACAAATTTTTCGGCACGCACGCGGGCATTTTATACGGCAAGCATGACCTGCTGGAAAAATTATTCGCATACAAAGTCCGCCCTGCGACCAACAAACTGCCGGGCAAATTCGAGACCGGCACACAGAACCATGAAGGCATCGCCGGCGTGCTTGGCGCGATCGAATATTTCGAATGGGTCGGCAGGGAATTTGGCGGCGAGTACATCGAAGGCTTGAGCGGTGAAGGCTATCAAGGACGCAGACTGGAACTCAAAAAGGGAATGACAGCCATCCGCGCCTATGAATTCGAACTTGGGCGCGCGCTTCTTTCCGCGCTGGAAGCTGTTCCCGGTTTACGTTTATATGGTCTGGCCGATGTCCGTCGTCTGGATGACCGCGTGGCGACATTCTCGTTCCGCTTGAAGGATATGCATCCGCGCCTTGTCGCTGAGAAACTGGCGGAAGAAGGCATCTATGTTTGGGATGGAAATTATTACGCGCTCAATGTTAGTGAAAGACTCGGCGTCGAAGATCAGGGCGGCATGGTCCGTGTTGGAGCGGCGCATTACAACACGCTCGAAGAAGTGGAGCGATTAAAGGAAGCATTGATAAAGATCAGTAAATAGCATACAAAAAATCCCCGGCTGATGACGGGGATTTTTTGTATGACCTTCTCATTGGATACGGAAGCGGTAAAATCAACGCACCATGCAATCATCCCATCAGCTTGTACCTGATTTTATTTTCCGAAAATACCGCGCGGGCGAATCGAATGGAATCTTCGAAGGCGCGGCCATGTTCGTGGATCTCTCGGGTTTTTCCTACATGACCGAAGTGCTTTCTGCGCAGGGAGCGCACGGCGCAGAGGTACTGGCGGATATGATGCGCGTGGTGTTCGACCCGTTGGTGAATGCGGTCTATCAGCAGGGCGGATTTGTGATCGGATTTGCCGGGGACGCGTTCAGTGCTGTTTTTCCCGCCGGACAGGACCCAGTCGAGACAGCGATGCGCTGTTTGTCATCCGCGGCGGCAATGCAGGCGCACACCCAATCCCATTCGCAGATATCCACGCCCTATGGCACATTTAACATCCGCATCAAAGCGGGGATCGGATTTGGCAGGACGACCTGGCAGATCTTTAGATCCATCAACAATAGGCGCGCCAGTTATTGGTTTCGCGGCGAGAGTTTGAACGGTGCGGTCGCCGGGGAAGAAGCCGCGCACGCGGGGGATATCGTGGCAGATCCATTCTCTTACGAATTGCTGAAGGATATTGTCAGTGTTACCCCGGCGGGGAATTGTTTTTTGATCCAGGATATTCACGCGGACCTGCCCGCGCCGCTTCCTTTATCGGTGCCAAAGCCTGCAGATGACCTGGTTGAAATATTCCTTGACGATGCAATTCTTCACCTGCCCGCCATCGGTGAGTTCCGACAGGTGGTTAACATGTTTATTGACATCCCCGCCGGCATTTCAGATGAAGCGCTGATCGCGCCGTTCATGGAAACGGTTTATCTGTTACAGGAACAATACGGCGGTTTCTTTTTACGCCCCGACCTTGGAGATAAAGGGTTTACCCTGCTTATTTTCTGGGGCGCACCAAAGGCACATGAAAATGATGTGGAACGCGCGTTAAATTTCGTTCTTGAACTTTCCACGCGCACGCGCATCCCGCTGGGAGTTGGGATATCCTATTACATGGCATATACGGGATTCATCGGGTCCAGTCAGCGGGAGGATTACACAGCCTATAGCTGGGGAGTGAACCTCGCGGCTCGTATGATGGAACATGCCGGCCATGGCGAGTTTTGGATGGATGAAGAGATCGCCCGCCGCGCTGAAAAACATTTTAACCTTAGGTCTCTGGGAGAATTTTATTTCAAGGGTTTCAATCGCGGCTTGAAAACTTTTGTATTGATCGGGCGCAAGAACGTTGTTGAAACCGTTTATCAGGGACAGTTGGTTGGGCGTAGGAATGAGTTGGAAGCGCTGGCCGCATTTACAGAACCGCTCAAACACGGTCAATTTGCCGGCGTGATGGTCTTGAAAGGAGAGGCTGGTATTGGCAAAAGCCGTCTTGTGCATTCTTTTCAGTATTCTGAAGAGTTCAAGGATACCCCTGCCAATTGGGCCGTCTGCCAGACAGACGAAATCCTAAAGCTGCCATTTAACCCAATCATTGATTGGCTGAAGAAACGATTTGAACTGCTCGAAAACCAGCCTGATGAAATTAATTTCATCGCCTTCTCGCGCAATATTCACGAATTGGTCTCGGCAATACCTGACCGTGAGCTTGGCGCGGAACTGCTTCGAACCAGTTCGGTGCTGGCTGCGTTGATCAATATCACACAGCCCGATTCGTTATACGAAAGGCTGGACGCGAAAGGCCGTTACGATAATACGCTGATCGCTTTGAGCGTGTTTCTTCGCGCAGAGAGCCTGCGTAAACCGCTGGTCCTGTTCCTGGAAGATACGCACTGGCTGGATGAGGATACGGGCGCATTCCTCTCTTTTTTTGTACGCAGTCTGCGGTCTGCGCCGCACAAACAATATCCGATCGCTATTATTGCGACGCAGCGCCCCGAAGGCGATTCTGCGCGGATCATGGATGAAATTTCAACGAACATGGTCCGACTTGATAAACTCTCCCCGGCGAACATGTCTCATATTGCAAAGGACGTTTTAGGCCGTGTCATTGCCGACCCGCTGCTTGCCTTGCTGAATGATCGCGCGGAGGGCAATCCGTTCTTTGCCGAACAGATCCTGCGCTATCTGCTGGAACAAAATGCGCTGACTGTGGATGTGAACGGGCAATATATTTCAAGCCAACAGGCGGAAAGTTCCCTGCCAACCGATGTGCGCGCCGTGCTGGTTGCTCGCCTCGACCGCCTGACCCAGCCAGTGAAAGAGACCGTGCAAACCGCATCCGTGCTTGGACGTGAATTTGAAGTGCGCGTACTGGGAGAGATGCTGCGCGCCAAAGAGAAATTCCTAAGTTATATGACACAGGCGGAGAATGCAAATATCTGGTCACCGCTGAGCGAGATCGAATATATTTTCCGTCATGCATTACTGAGAGACGCGGCTTACTCAATGCAGTTGCAGATGCGTCAACGCGAATTACACGGGACGGCGGTCGCTGCGATGGAAAAGATCTATCGTCATGATCTTGAGCCGCATTACGGCGAACTGGCGTATCACGCCGAAAAAGCAGACCTGCGCGAAAAGGCTCTGCACTATCTAAGCCGCGCGGGCAAGGCCTCCCTGAGTTTGTACCATAACCAGCAAGCCATTGATTATTTCACGCGCGCGCTGGCATTGGTTCAGTCCGATGATCTGCGCACAAAGTTCGACCTGATGCTGCTGCGTGTGGAATGTTATTACAACAACAGCGACTCCGCCGCGCAGTTTATAGACCTGGATATTCTTGAAGAACTGGCAAAGACACTACAGGACGATGGACTGTTGGGCCGCGCGTATATGCGCCGCTCTTATTGTTTCTCCGCTTTGGGTGATTTTCAAAATGTATTGACCTACGCGACTCGCGCGAAATTCTTTGCTGAAGCGGCTCTTGATAATGAAACGCTGCTCTCAACCTATCTGGTACTGCCCAATTCTTTCCTGCGTATTGGAAAAGCAGAGGAGGCCTTGAAGTACGCCAAAGAGGGCTTGCGATATGCGCAAGGACAGAATGACCGCACCGGGATCGGCAAAGCCCTGTCCATACTTGGATTGGTCTCCTTGGAAATTGAAACCCCTACGATTGCCATGGGCTATCAGGAACAGGCGCTTGTCATCGCGAGGGAACTAAAGAATAAATATCTGGAAGCCATGACCTTGAACAATCTTGCCAATACGGTCGGGTTGTCACAGGGAGATTTCTTCACTGCCAGGAATTATTTTGAACAAGCGTATTCCATTTCATATGAATTGGGAAATCTTAACGGCAATGGGATCGCTCTGCTAAATCTGGGTTGGTTGACAGGTATGTTGGGTGATTACCCCGCCGCGACATCCTACTATGAACAAGCGTTAACCATCTTGCGCGGACTCGGACTTCGCGCACAGGAAATGCTTGCTTATATTAATTTGAGTGCGGTAATGGGCGCGCAAGGGGATGCGGACAATTCGCTCAAATGGGCGCGGCAGGCGCTTGAGCTGGCCTCCAGGAACGGGGATCCGTCAGGCGAGGGGTGGGCATATTTTTATTTGGGATATGCCTATTTATTAAATAAAAAATTTGAAGACTCCGCATCTGCCTTTTTGAAAAGCATTCAGATCAGAACGGCATTGAACGCTGATATTTTAGCGGTCGAAGCGCGCGCAGGGTTGATCCATGTCTATTTGGAAATTGGGGACCAGGCTTCGGCGCAGAATGAAGCGGAGCAGGTCCTTCAATACATGGAAAAGAACATGTCATTTGAAGGCGCGGAGGAACCGCTCCGAATTTTTCTGGCTGTGCATCAGGTCTTGGAAAAGAAAAAAGACCCGCGTGCTCAAGTCGTTTTGCAGAATGCAATCCAACTATTGAACACACAGGTCTCGAAATTACCGTCGGAAGAGGCGCGCCGGATGTACGTTGAGAATGTACCGTGGCGGCGCGCAATTCAAAAAACAGCCGAAGCGAATGGATTATAAAATCTACGGCGCCCAGCCGGCCGCGGGGTCGCCATCTGTTAATTCGATCGTATTGTTTTTGATGTCTCCCGTGTAATAATACGGGTTCCCGTTGCCGTCGAATATCACCAGCCGCGATGAACCGCCGTTTGGAATCGTGACAAAGAAACGTTCGTTGATATATTGCCCGTTCTTTTTAATATAAAAACTATTGAACCAGCGGATCGAGGTGCCGTCAACCATTGCTGCGGGCAGGCCGTCCACGCTTAATTTCTCCACTTCGTAGTCGCCGTCGCCGGTGAGTTCGATCGTGATGTCTGATTCGGATTTCTTCCCCTTTTCGATCTTGTATTTTTTGTGATTTTCCTTATCCTTTTTAACCTTGCCCGGAATAACGGTTTTGTTTTGCATGGTTCTCTCCTGTAAATAAGGTCAAATAAAAACTCACTTGAAAGGTTGACTTTCAAGGAAAACCCGCACAATGGGGCATATTATATCGCTTGTCGTTTATCGTGGATCATCCAATATGGCGTGTTGGCCATCGTCAAGCGGGCATCCCGCCTGATAGTTTATTGGTCATGCTTTCCATCTACAAGAGTTAAAAATACTTCAACAAGATCGGGATCATAGACAACTCCGATATTGTCACGGATATAAGCAAGTACTTTTTCAACCGGCCAGGCTTTGCGGTAGGGACGATCCGACCGCAGCGCATCCCATTGATCCACGATCGCAAAGATACGGGCGGACAGGGGGATTTGCTCGCCCATCAACCCGTCAGGATAGCCCTTCCCGTCCCAACGCTCATGGTGACTATAGACAAGGTCAATCGATGGCTGCAGGAACGAAACCTGGGCAAGCATTTGTTTTGCAATGACAGGATGCTCTTCCATGATCTTTCTTTCCCCGGCATCCAGCGGACCGGGTTTCAAAAGTATGCTGTCAGGGATGGCCAGCTTCCCGATATCGTGCAGTAACGCGCCGCGCCTGATATAAGTGATCTCTTCTTCACTGAGATTCAACGCCCGCGCCAGTTGCGTACTGAGCTCCACCAATCGGCGGCTGTGACCTTCCGTTTCATTATCGCGGAATTCCAAAACCTTGGCCCACGCGTCCAGGGTCAGGTCGTAGTTCTTGCGTAATTCGCTTTCAGAGTTTTTTACCCGTTCCAGGTGCTTGTCAATATTTCCAGCAACGATATAGGTAATTGCAGCGGCCGCTATTAAAAGAATGATAATGGGGACCAGGATGTCAAACCTGGTCGCGCCGATCGTCGGCTTGATATTTCCCTGTATCTCAAAATACACCAGCACTATAAGCGATGCAATGGAGGCAAGGGTAAATAACGGCGCGGTGCGCTTGCCGAAGAATAATATGCCGATCATGATAAATATCGGGTAGGCCAACAGCCCGGCGTCGCGGATCCCATCCCCGTCCCACATGTTGATGTTGATGACCATCAGGACAATAAAATTCAGAAAAAAAGCGGAAACGCCAATATAGCCTTTTTTGTTCATCCAAAGCAGGGGAACACAAAAAACGGAGAGGCCAAAGAGTGCAATTACAGATCCCCATGTTCGATATTGGATATTAAGGACTCCAAGAGCAAAGGAGGCAATTAATAAAACCCAAATGATAACGTTCAGTGTTTGAACGCGCTGATTCGTTTCATAAGGAGTGAATTTATTTGGCATCATGTTCACTTTGAGGGGGGAAGGTGGCGCAGATCGATCCTTTGCCGCTCATTTGAAATCAATAAAAACATTATACCTTCCCTGTCTGGTCCTCATAAACCCGCCATTCCCTACCATTCCAAAACCATCCGACGGTTAATCCGCTCACCTTTGAGATTAATCCAAAAAGCATGGCCTTCCGCCCCGTGCGGACTAAAGTCCTTCCTCAGTACGTGAAAGCCGCCTTTGGCGGCTCAGCCCGCAGGCGATGTGTTGAGCTTGTCGAAACAGCTTACCATGCTCTGAGGCAGGGACTTTAGCGTCTCGAACCCATCTAAAAACTCGTTGAGAAATATCAATGCTGCAATTGAACCACTGCCCGGCCCCAAACGATACGCTCAATAGGTTTTTCTTGTGATCTGATCTTTTTAAAGTGCTCATCGCTTTTCATATAATTACTTTGAGTATAACCGTCCCCCCTGTTACTACCTCTATTCAGTAAAACAAAACCAATAATGGCTACGATTATGCCGCCATAAAGAAAATAAGTACCTACTATAAATAGTGAGTCTAGCCCATTGAGCACAGCAAGTATCGTCAAGAGCACAGCTAAACCTACAAAGGTTAATAAAAACACAAGCAATGGTCTTTCAAGTATTTTTTTCTTAACGTTATCTGCCATAATGCTCTCCGGACAAATTTTAGAATTGATAAGAATTCCCAATCTTTAGAAGATTATACATCCCCTCATCATAGACTTTCATTAACCTCCCTATTTCTCCAGTTGCGTGAATGGTCGGATGGACTTATAGTCTGCTAGTCAACTGGTCAAAGACTACCCGGCCAGTGACAAGCAAACGAGGAGACGAAACTTATGCACGGTGGCTGGTTCATGGCAATGCGTCAGGGCGACGAAAAGCCCAAGATCACAAGAGAACTTTTATTGCGCGTGCTCACGTACGCGAAACCTTATTGGTGGCACATTGGCGGAATGTTATTGTCCATTCTTGCCAGTTCGGCGTTGAGCGTGGTCTCGCCGTTGATCTTCCGTCAACTGATCGATACGATCCTGCCCAACAAATCCATTAACCAATTAACCCTGTTCGCATTTGCTCTTTTGCTTGTGCCGTTGTTGAACGGCGGCATCAGCGTGATTCAACGTAAATTAAATGTGACCGTTGGCGAAGGCGTGATCTATGATCTGCGCGTGGCGCTCTTTGTCCGCTTGCAGAGGATGAGTCTGCGCTTCTTCACCAACACCAAAGTCGGCGAGTTGATGAGCCGCCTTAACAGCGATGTGGTCGGCGCGCAGAACGCCATTAGCAACACCATTGTCGGCATCGCCACCAACCTGATCGAAGGCGCGGCGATCTTGATCGTGATGCTCTCGCTCGAATGGAGATTGACCCTCGGCAGTGTCTTTGTCCTGCCGTTGTTCTACTTGATCGCGCGCAGACTTGGCGAACGCCTGCGCACCATCGCCCGCGAAGGCATGGACCTCAACGCGCAAATGAATGCGCACATGAACGAGACACTCAACATCGGCGGCGCGCTGCTCGTCAAATTATTTGGGCGCAGCAACGAAGAGGGCGAAAGATTCCGTCAACGCGCGGCGGGCGTGCGCGACATCGGCATCCAACGCGCAGTCATCGGCTCTTCATTTTTCGTCATGATCGGTCTGGTCAGCGCGGTCGGCACGGCGCTGGTCTACGGCTTCGGCGGTCTGCTCGTCATTCAAGATAAATTCACGGTCGGCACCATCGTCGCCTTCGGCTCATATCTCAGCACCTTATACGGCGCACTTCAAGGCCTTGCGGGCGCGCCTGTCGAATTCAGCACCAGCATGGTTTCCTTCGAACGCGTTTTTGAAATAATTGATTTGCCTCATGACATCGAAGAGAAAAAAGACGCGCACGTTCTCAAGGATGCAAAAGGCGAACTTGCGTTTGAAGATATCAGCTTCAAATATTCGATCAACGAAAACATCATGCTCAGCGAAGTCAAACGCTATGGCAGCATGGCGAATGTCACAGCGGTGATGTCTTTGGGAGAAAAAGATAAAAGCAAGAATGGGATGAAGGACGCCGCATCAATCGTCGGGGAGGCTGATACGAAATCCCAGGCACGAGACGTCGCTTTGGAGGGAATCTCCTTTACCGCCCAGCCCGGGCAGTTGATCGCCCTCGTCGGCCCTTCCGGCGCTGGTAAAACCACGCTGACCTATCTCATCCCGCGCCTGTACGACCCCACCAGCGGAGTCATCCGTATTGACGGTCACGACCTGCGCGATGTGACCCTCGACTCGCTGGCCGCCACGATCGGCATGGTGACGCAAGAAACGCACCTCTTCCATGACACCATCCGCACCAACCTGACCTACGCAAAAATGGACGCGACGCAAGCCGAGATCGAATCCGCCGCGCGCGCCGCCAACATCCACGACTTTGTAATGGGACTATCTGATGGATATGACACGGTTGTAGGCGAACGCGGTTATCGCCTGAGCGGCGGCGAAAAACAACGCGTGGCTCTCGCCCGAGTTATTTTGAAGAACCCGAGGATTTTGGTTTTAGACGAAGCCACCAGTTCACTCGATAGTGAATCAGAAGCATTAATTCAGGATGCACTAAAACGAGTCATGGCAGGTAGAACATCGATTGTGATTGCACACAGATTAAGCACGATCCTTGCAGCGGATCTGATTTTAGTAATGGATCGGGGAAGGATCGTAGAAAAAGGGACTCACGATGAATTGATCGCGATGGGTGGGCTGTATAGTCAGTTGTATGAAACGCAGTTTCGAGGGGAACGGATGTAACTCCCTCCGTCCCGCAAAGCGTTATTTATCTTTCCTGAATACTTTTCAACGCCGACAAAACCGCTTCAACTGTGAGTTTCTGCTGTACTTCTCTGCTAATGGCTGCCGGGTTATCTCCCAATTGAGAGCCATAATAACCGAACTGCGAATGATTCCCGCCGTCTATCAAAACCCAATTTGTATCCTCTGGCAAATATTGTGAATTGGCTTCGACTTCATCCATGCCGGCCAGTCCGTCATTGGTGGCGTAGATCTTTGTCACAGCCAAAGTTGAGTCAGATAGATCGAACGCCTCTTCTTTGGGATGGGTTGTCCCAATGAGAATGAGCCCATTGAAAGCATCTCCATGCAGGAGAGCAAACCGTGAAGCGATTGCCGCTCCGCGCGAATGCCCGCCCACTGCCCAATACTCGAGCGAGTTATTTGCATCCATGATCTTAAGAGCCAGGTTCTGTATACTGGTTTCCTGTGATTTTAACGGCGCGGACCCGAACGGAAGTTTGACGATGAAGACGTTAAACCCCTGCTCGGATATGGCTCTTGACATTGGCGCATACGCCTCCGTTGCGACCAATCCGCCGGGGAAGAAGATAAATCCTGTAGATTGTTGATTCTCATTAGGTTGAAAGCGGATGAACTGATCGGTCTCTTCAACAGTAATATTTTGATCACTTTCAAGCGCAGACCTGTCAAAGCCCTTGGCGCGAAAAGAATTCGCCATCCACAGCGTGAATAGAACTCCGAATGTAACCCACACAATGCGAATGATCTTCAGAAATTTTTTCATTAGATATATAAAAGCAGTATAGCATTTATCTGTATTGAGAAACGCAGGGTATATATGTATTCAGGACGATGCCTGTTATTCAAACATTCTAAAAGTGGTCTTGCGCAAAATGCTGCTTGCGATTGGGAGCAGTCGAACGGGAGTTTTCTTATGCGTGGAAACATTCATCATATTCCCAGCCAGTGTAGGGGGCGCTTCCCAGGCATGGACTTGACCAGGAATGCTTTCCTCAAGGTGAAAATCCTCGTTAGGAATAAATTGCCAATCATCAGCCAGATTAGCCAGTGGGGAATAATAAAGATCACGGAACCCTTCTGTCTTATATTTCCTGCCTTCCGTTTCGATGCCTTCCAATGGCAGCGCGTACACCAGCGGACCATGGCTTAGAAAATATTCTTTTTCAGAAAAGGGATTGATCTGAATCTCGGCTTTAAAGCTTATGGTGATCTGCTGTTCAGACTGCCAGACCTTTTTTACTTTTATCATCCCATTTTCTTCACGCCAGTCAGCCATATGATTTAATTCAAACCCAGTTGCCCAGGCCGGCTTGCGAAAAGCAAGTTCGAATTCAACGGGCGGTTCGGCATTAATGATAAAAGTTATCTGTAACTCAAAAGGATAGTTCGTCTCTTCCTTGATACGTACTCTTGCGCCATTGAGCTCGGTCACAAGCTCGCTCGCTCCATACAAGGCCGCCACCAAACCGTCCGAAGAGCGCAGCCACATGGCCTTGACATAGTAAGGGTAAATACGCCCGGCATTGGGGACACAGCACACAGCCACATCCTGATGCGCAGGAGAATATTTATAACGGGTCTGCGGATTCTTTTCATCAACCATGTCATGCGGATGCAGAGTACCGGTCATTGAGAAAGAGTTGTCAGTTTTTAAGTAGGCGATGGCGCTTTCGCGCGGATGGCGCGCGCCTTGCGCGGCGTTGAACAGGAGCCGCTCGAGGCGGTCAGCCCATGGTAGACCGCCGGTCTTTTGCAGCAGGTTGGAATAGGAATCGAGCAGTTCATGGATGGAACAGTATTCGTAACCGGTTTCTGAGGCGTCTGCCGCTCGTCCACCGATCATTTCATCGCCCATGGGAGCGCCGCTGGGAGTCAGGCATACATTCAATTTAACCAGATATGCTTCAAGTGCTTTTTCAAGCAATGGATTTCCTGAAGCATAAACAGCTGTCAACAGAGATCGCAAATGCTCGTAGGTGTGAGCGCCGTGCGCCTTGAAGCGATAGGATGGGTCGATCAGATTTTTGTATTGAATATCATCAGCGCTGAGCTGGTTTTCGCTATATTCCTGATACAGCCACAGGGCGTAATCGAGGTATCTTGCCTGTCTGGTGAGCTGGTAGAGCCGGTCAAGCACGTCGGTAAAAACCAATCCGTGACAAACCCCGGCATAATCGTTCTTGACTGTAAATGGTTTTGATCGGTTTTGCGGATACGCCCGCATGGTGACGTCCACCGCGCGGCGGACAGATTCCAAGACCCGTTCATCTCCAACGGCTTCGTAGTAACCAAGCAGTACGCGGAAGAGCGAGGCCTGTGCCCAGAGTTCACCATTCTCGCTGTCGAAATTAAATCGCAGGTCTGGAGCGTAAATGCCAAGATACCCATCTGCATCCTGTGTGGCAAGAATTTTTTCGATGTAGGCGCGGACCCTGGGAAGATAGTCTGGATGATCCAAAAGCAAAGTGGTGCGCACCAGCCCGTCACGCCAATTGGACTGAGTTTCGCTGTTCCACCACAGGAACTGTGCTTCCCAATCCTTTTCCTGAGAGACCACCCCCAATTCTTTTGTACGCACAGCCTTGGTCAAACGGTTTGCGCCATAAATATCATCGTTCACGATTAAGTCTGGGACCAGCTCATCCAAATGACCGACAAATCCATCTTCCAGGTCATGCTGCATTTGAGCGCGCATCCATCCCGTAGGACGGATTTCGCCAACCCGCATCCACTGAAACGCATACGGTTTAATATTCTTCTTTTTGTAAGGATTCATGCGGGCTGTCGTCCCAGTTCGCGCAATGCCTGACTCTGAGCATGAAGGTTTTCTACAGGGGTTTGATCTGGAATTTCACAACCTCCCGCTGAGATCCATGAATGCGCTCCCGCGGAAGCATTCGCAAAGATCCCCTCACGAACCTGGTCCGTCGTGCCCTGTAAAAAGATCGAGACCGGGTTCAGGTTGCCGCAGACAAGCATTCCATCCAGTGTCGAAACCGCCTGATACATATCCACCAGCGAGTCAATATCCACGATCTCCGCCCTGCTTTGCGCGATATCCTTGAGTAAATGAATTGTGTTGCCGCAAATATGTAAACGCGGGATTCCGCCTTTTGCCTTGATGGCGTCAAAGATGCGTTGTTCGTATGGCAGGGCGAACTCACGGTACATGCGCGGAGAGATCAAGGAGGCGACCGCATCGCCCAGTCCGATGATGTGCGCCCCGGCTTCGATTTGAGCGCAAGCGAAAGAGATCTCAACTTCCGCGCATTTTTCAAGCAGATCCTTCAGCCAGGCAGGGCGTTTGACAAGATCCTTCATTACATTCGTGACTCCGCGCAGGTCGGCTGCTTCTGCCAAAGCCCCCTCCACCCAGCCCATGACCGGAACTTCATCCCCCACCTGTTGATGCATGGCGCGGATTCCTTCAAGGCGGTCTGTCATTCGCGGACCAAAATCCTTGACAGGGAAATGAATGTTCTTCAAGTCGTCGGGTTCCACGATTAATGGAGTCCGATTTAGTGGCAGGTTATCATGCGGGAATTCAACTTCCAGACCCATGTCAGCGGCTTCACGGTAGGGGTCGGAGATCGCCTGGACGATATCAAGCTCAAAGTCCTGCATGACCGCAAGATTGGCCTGGCACAATACGCGGTGATCGAGATAATACTGCGAGAGAGGAACACCGATATGATGCGCCGCTCTGGTCATAAAAATATCGAAGTTGGGGACCCTGTCAACAGGTTTACCTTGCAGCAGATTATTTAATCGTTGAAGTGAATTCATAATGTGATTTTATCTGGACAGGATATTGCGGTCAATTCGTATTTTCCTCCCGCTTGTCCGCCCTAAATTGATAGTGGTACACTAACAACCTGATCTCCCAACCAAAGAAACAATTTCCAACACAGCTTTGGTAAAATATTGGTGAAAACCTTCACTGGAGCGTACTCTTGACCGAATCCCTGAAAATCGTTATTCCCATGGCGGGCTGGGGAACCCGCATGCGTCCGCACACGTGGAGCAAACCCAAGCCGCTGGTCAGTGTGGCAGGTAAAACCTCGCTGGAACACCTGCTGGATATGTTCAAGACTCTGCCCGATCCTGAAAATACTGAATATGTGTTCATCCTCGGCCCGTATTTGGGTGAGATGCAGATCCCTCCATTTATCAAAGAATATTACCCAAACCTTAAAGCTCATTTTGTTGTACAGCATGAAATGAAGGGACAGTCGCACGCGCTGGCGCTGGCACGCGAACATTTGCATGGTCCCATGATCGTATGTTTTTCGGATACTTTAATGGAAACTGATTTTTCGTTCCTTGCAAAAGAGGAAGCAGACGGTGTCGCCTGGGTGATGCCGGTGGAAGATCCGCGCCGATTTGGGGTGGCAGAGGTAAATAATGAAGGCTGGGTAGCCCGCTTCGTGGAAAAGCCGCAAAGTATGGATAATAACCTTGTGGTGGTTGGGTGTTATTACTTCAAAAGCTCGGAAAAACTTCTGGCCGCCATTGATGAGCAAATGGAACGCGGTATCATGCTCAAAGGCGAATACTTCCTGACAGACACGATCACGGTCATGATCGAACATGGAGCGAAGGTCCGCACGAATGAGATCAGCACCTGGCTGGATACCGGCACGATCGAGGCGACACTGGATACGAATAAAATCCTTTTGGAACGCATCAATGTTTCAACGTATCAACATGCTGGCGTAAAAGTAATTCTGCCAGTCGCCATCCACCCATCCGCGGAAATAACCAATTCGACCATCGGCCCATACGCATCCATCGGAGCGAATTGCAAGATAGAGAACAGTCAGATCGCAGAAAGTATTATCGAGGCTGGCTGTGAGATCAAGGATGCGGCGCTGAGTCGCTCGTTGATCGGCAGGCAGGCAAAGGTCAAGGCGCGGGGCGATGGCCGGGTCATGGAATTAAATATCAGCGATACCAGTTCGGTCATTCTATAGGGCAGGGGTTATCTTGTCCTATTTTTAATCATGGAAACAGTGGAGTGCAGGTCAGATACCGAATATGCGGAACGACCGTTGTCGTTGATATGGCAGGGAAGCCGCTATGAGATCGCAGAAATCCTGGCGCGCTGGCGCGGACCCGGCGAAAAGGGGTTCCGTGTAAAGACGACCGATGGTTCAGCTTTTGAGTTAACATATCAGGAAGTTTCAGATGATTGGCACGTTCAACCCATTTAGGAGGCTCAATGCAGGAAGTTGGTGAAGTACAAAGACTCGCAAGACGGGTGGCCGGGCTAAAGCCCAGCGGTATTCGCAAGTTTTTTGATATTGTCGCGACGATGAAGGATGTGATCTCTTTGGGTATTGGCGAACCTGATTTCACCACACCCAAGCCGATCCTCGATGCGGGCATCCGTTCATTACAAAATGGCGAGACGCATTACACATCCAATCACGGCAAAGCGGAACTGCGTCAGGGTATCGCGGAAAATTTACAAAAACTCTATAACGTTAAATATGATCCCGCTACGGAAGTGGTAGCGACCGTTGGTGTTTCAGAGGCGCTGTATCTCACCTTTACCGCGATCCTTGAACCGGGCGATGAGGTGATCGTCCCTACCCCGTGCTTTGTTTCGTATCAGGCGGAAGTGATCCTGGCGGGCGGTGTGCCTGTTGAAATTCCCGCGCGTCTTGAAAACAATTTCACCATTGACCCCGATGATATTCGCAAGGCCATCACGCCGCGCACCAAGGTTATTTTTATCGGTTATCCGTCCAACCCGACCGGCGCGGTCGCTCCGCGCGAGGTCATGCTGGAGATCGGCAGGATCGCGGAACAACATGACCTGATCGTTGTTTCCGATGAGATCTATGACCGCCTTGTGTACGACTTTGAGCATGTCTGTTTCCCCGCTTTGGATGAAAGCCTGAAGCGCCGCACGATTCTGCTTGGTGGATTCTCCAAAGCCTACGCCATGACCGGTTGGCGCATCGGCTACGCCTGCGGACCTGCGGATATTATTCAAGGCATGGTGCGGATACATCAATACACGATCATGTCCGCGCCGACGACTGCCCAGGACGCCGCGATCGAAGCCCTGAAGACGGGTGAACCGCACGTTCAGAGTATGGTCGCCGAATATGACCGCCGCCGCAGATTGCTGGTTTCCGGCCTCAACCGCCTCGGGCTCTCGACCTTTGAGCCGCGCGGTGCGTTTTATACCTTCCCTAACATCAAAGCCTCCGGCATGGACGATGAGACTTTCGCCGAAACTCTCTTAAAAGAAGAAGGCGTGGCCGTCGTGCCGGGCAATGCATTTGGTCCCGGCGGAGAAGGTTTTGTCCGCGCTTGTTACGCGACCGAGTACAGCAAGATCGAAGAAGCTCTGCGGCGCATGGAACGGTTCATGAGCAGGCATGGGTAGAACAGCAATTAAAAAATAGAGATTGGAAGGGCGGGCTTTCGCAAAGAAGTCCGCCCTTTTTATTTAAGTCGTATAATTTTTAAAAACCATCAAACAGGTGAACTTATGTCTAAAGCTACGATTACATCATCGCTGGTATCCGTCCAATGGCTCGCAGAGAATCTAGGAGCGGAAAACCTTGTCGTCCTGGATGCGAGTATGAAACCAGTAACGCCCGTTCAAAGTTCTGATCCACAGGAAGAACCCGCCTATATTAAAGGCGCAAGGCGATTCGATTTCGACCAGCATATCTGCGACCACAATACGACCCTGCCCCACATGATGCCTTCGCCGGAATTCTTCACGCAAGAAATGCAAAAGCTGGGAATCAATAAAGACAGCGCGATCGTTGTTTATGATGATGTCGGGGTGTACTCCAGTCCGCGGGCCTGGTGGATGTTCCGCGCCATGGGACATGCTCAGGTGGCGGTTCTGGATGGCGGTCTGCCCGCATGGAAGAAAGCAGATCTTCCCTGCAGCTCGCAAGTTGAGCTGTCTGCTGAAAAGCGCGGTGATTTCGAATCACAGCCGCTGAGCGGTTTGTTCGTTGATTCAGCGCACGTTTTGGAGGCGACTGCTGATCCGCGTTATGCGATATTGGATGCGCGTTCTGAGGGACGCTTCCATGGTGTGGAGCCCGAGCCGCGCGCGGGTCTGCGCAGCGGGCATATCCCCGGCTCGCTCAACCTGCCTTTTGCTCAAGTCGTTGTCGATGGGCTCGTTTTGCCGCCCACAGAACTTGATTCCGTTTTTTCTAAATTGGTGGATAAGGAACAAAACCTGATCTTCAGCTGCGGCTCCGGGGTGACCGCCTGCATCACAGCGCTCGCGGGCGAGCTGGCGGGATATTCAAAGATCGCAGTTTACGACGGCTCATGGAGCGAATGGGGTGCAGAGTCTTCCAATTTTCCCGTTGTAAAAAACTAATTCATATTGTCCAGGTCGGCTATGTGGTTAAATCCATCAATTTCAAAAGCCAAAGGAAACCAATATGCAAATTCTCGGAATTGACGTAGGCGGATCGGGCATCAAAGGCGCGCCGGTAGATGTAGAAACAGGCCAGCTTCTCGCGGAGCGGATCCGCATCAAGACGCCAAAAACGGCGAGCCTGAACCGATCGCGGAAGTGGTCAAGCAGATCGCGCAAGCCTTCAACTGGAACGGCTCCATTGGCATTGGCTTTCCCGCGCCGATCAAAGGCGGCGTCGCACTGATGGCGGCCAATGTCTCGGAGAAGTGGGTCGGCACGAATGCAGACGCGCTTTTCAGCAAAGTCACCGGCTGTGAATGCACGATGATCAACGACGCGGACGCGGCGGGACTGGCTGAAATGACCTTCGGCGCCGGGCGCGGACAACCGGGCACGGTCATCATGATCACGTTGGGAACAGGCATCGGCACCGCGATCTTCCACCGCGGACAACTGCTCCCCAACACCGAGTTCGGTCACCTGGAAGTGGAGGGCGAAGACGCGGAGTTCCGCGCTTCCGACGCAGCCCGTCAGCGCGAGGATCTATCCTGGAAAAAATACGCCAAACGCTTGAATAAATATTTAAGCGCGATGGAAAATCTTTTCTGGCCCAACCTATTCATCATCGGCGGCGGCATCAGCAAAGAGTCTGAAAAATATTTACCGATGCTGACCATTGAAACACCCGTTGTGACCGCGCAGCTCTTGAATGAAGCCGGGATCGTCGGCGCGGCGCTGGGCGCCCTGCGAAAATAAGGAACATTAAATGGATACGCCCATCGATCTCATAAAAGAAATAGATGACTTTATCGGCAAAGCCATGCAGGCATGGAACGTCCCCGGACTGGCATTGGTCATCGTCAAAGACGACCAGGTGCTGCACTCCAAGGGATACGGCATCCGTGAGATCGGCAAGCCCGGCAAAGTGGATGAACATACCTTATTCGCCATCGGGTCGAACACAAAACCGTTCACTACAACAGCAATGGGATTGCTGGTTCAGGATGGAAAACTTGCATGGGATGATCCTGTTACAAAATATCTTCCCGACTTTAAACTGTACGATCTACACGCCGCACAAATGATCACCATCCGCGACCTGTTGTGCCACCGCGGCGGCCTTGGCACCTGGGCGGGCGATGTTCTGCTATCCAGCAGTTATTCGACCGAAGAGATCGTGCGGCGGGTACAGCACATTCCACCCGATTACAGTTTCCGGGCCGGGTACGGCTATTCAAACCTCATGTTCATCACTGCCGGGTTGATCATCGAAAAAGTGAGCGGCATGAGCTGGGACGAGTTCATCCAAAAACGCATCTTCGAACCGCTGGGCATGACCGACAGCGTGACCAATGCGCGTTATTTTGGTGAGCGCGCCAATATCGCAGTACCGCATGAAGACATTAAAGGAAACCTGCAGACCGTGACACAGCACGCGGAGACTCATGTCGGCGCGGCGGGTTCGATCTGTGCATCTGCGGCGGATATTGCGCTGTGGCTGAGAATGCAGATCAACAACGGCAGTCTCGTGGGAAAACAGATCGTCGATCCAGCGATCATCAATGAGACGCGCACGCCTCATACGATCATGAAACTGAGAGCCATGGAAAAGAAATTGTTCCCCTCTCGGCATTTCTCTGCCTATGGGCTCGGCTGGATGCTCAATGACAGTCACGGCAGACTCACCGTCCGTCACACAGGCGGTGTGAACGGGATGCTCTCCATCACATTATTGATCCCCGAAGAGAAGGTCGGTATTGCCGTCCTTACGAATAAACTTCCCAATGCCGCCTACATTATCGTGCCGCATTATCTGACCGAAGTGATGTTGGGGCTGCCTCCCAAAGATTGGATCAAGATTTATATGGATCTTGAACAGCAGGAAACCCTAAAAGTTGAACAGGCAAAAATTCAAAAGGCAGGCTCGCGTATCAAAGACACACATCCATCGCTGGCTTTGGAGCAGTATGTCGGTCTGTACGATAGTCTCATTTTGGGCGGAGCCACGGTCAGTTTGAACGGAAGCGGGCTTCATATCCAACTACAGGCGGACGAATCGTTATCAGGCGCACTGGAACATTGGCATTACGATACCTTTCTGTGCAAATGGGATGACCCGGTGCTGGGCGAAAGCCTGATTCCCTTCATCAGCGATGGGCAGGGACAAGCAGTGGAGTTCCGTGTTAAGATCCGCGAGGATTGGATCGACCCGCTTGAACATGTTTTCAAAAAGATAAAAGGATAAAATGCAAAATAATAATAACTCAGCAAAAAAAGAAAATAAATGGCTGGCAGACCGCTCTGCGGGAATATTCATTCTGGTGCTCTCCATCGGTGCTGCCATGATCTCGATCGTCTGGCCATTACTGGGGATGTTCAAACAAAGTGAGGATGTTATCTTCTCCACGAACATGATCATCATCAACCTTGTGGGGATTCTCTTCGGACTCACGTACACGATCCTCGGCGGGGAAACGCTCAACAAACTTGGCAACCCCGCGGGCAAAAGAGGTCACCCGCTCGATCATTTTCGCTGTGATCTTTCTCGCAATTCTCGTTGCGCTGGTACAGGTTTGGAGCATGTTGGTCAGTACATTGGGATATGGGTAAGGTTACGAAGCATGCCTCATAAAAAGATTCCCATGGAACACGATAAGAAGATCGCCCTGGTCGCGCACGATAATAAAAAACGCGACCTGATCGAATGGGCGAAATTCAATCGCGACCTGCTGGCGCATCATCAGATATTTGCAACCGGTACGACAGGCAAGATCCTCGAACACGAACTCGGCTTTAAGATCATCAAACTCAAAAGCGGACCGCTCGGCGGCGACCAGCAGATCGGCGCCAAGATCGTCGAGAACAAGATTGACTTCCTGATCTTCTTCTGGGATCCCCTCGAACCTCAACCGCATGACCCGGATGTAAAGGCGCTCCTGCGTATGGCGGTCGTGTGGAATATCCCCATCGCCAACAATCGCGCCTCGGCGGACTTTATGATCTCCTCCCCGCTCATGGATGGAGAGTATGACCGTTTAGTTCCCGATTATGAGAATTATGTTGCGAGAAAAATTGATCTGGGTGAGAAGAGTGGATAAGAGAAGTCGGAAGTTTTTAAAACTTCCGACTTTTTCAATAGAGGCTATATGACAGGCAAACCAAAACTGAAATGGGAATATCCCAATTGGCAAAAACAAGCGCATGAATGGATTCATACTCAAGCAGAACGCCAATCGATTCAGATTACCGGCGAGATCGAACAACCGCACATGGTCCCATGGTCAACGGTTATGCGCATCCCGACAAATGAAGGCACGATCTTCTATAAAGCCACAGCGGTAGAGACCGTTTATGAATCCGCGCTGACAGAAAAACTGGCAGGCTGGTTCCCCGATTGCATGCCCGAGCTCATCGCAGTGGACACAACCCGCGGCTGGATGCTGATGCGCGACGGCGGCGAACAATTGCGCGCGTCCATCCGCCCAGCGCAGGATATCAAGCCCTGGGAACCTGTCATCACGAAATATGCTGAATTACAAATCGGGCTGGCAGGGCATGCTTCCGAGATGTTGGCATTGGGAATCCCTGATCACCGTCTTGTGACTCTCCCCCTACTATATAAAGAACTGCTTGCCGATGAAGACAGTCTGATGATCGGTCAGGAGAAGGGTTTGACCTCCGCTGAGTTCCAGCAATTACGAGACCTGACTTCACGCTTCAAGCAGATCTGCGCCGATCTTTCCGCCTTTGGAATTCCCGCATCGCTCAATCACGGAGATTTCCATGATGGCAATATCCTTCTCAAAAACGGACGCATGATCTTCTTCGATTGGGGCGACGCCAGCCTGACCCATCCCTTCGTGTCGCTGCGCACATTTTTTGTCAGCATGGAGATCGCGCTCAACCTCGATGATTACGCCCCGCCCACCTCAGGCATGACCGACCTTCTACGGCGCTACCTTGAAAAATGGGAAACCTTTGCGTCAAAGGATGAACTGTTAAAAGCTTATCAACTCTCCAAACCTGTGGCATCCATCGCTAAAACGCTGGCTTGGCATCAGACCATTTCAAGGCTGGATGGTTCCCTGCGCGATGAATACGCGTGGATCGTGCCTGAGGTGTTGAGGGAATTTATGGTGTACGAGAAGATGCTGGCGGATTAAAGTCTCCCATCAGGGTATACACTCATTGGTGCTGTATGTTTGAAGGGGAAGATGAGGAGGTTAAAGAAAATGATAACCGCAGAAGCTATTTTGGATGAGGCGCAGTTTGTGACCGCATTCATCACATCTAATAAATCAAGGAGCACACAATGACCACATCCTACGACGCGATCGTCATCGGTTCAGGCGCGGGCGGGTTGGCCGCCGCGGTGGCACTAGCACAGGCGGGCAAAAAGTTTTGGTGCTTGAACAGCACGACAGGCCCGGCGGGTGGACTCATTCGTTTACACTCGAAGGCTATCGCTTTAGCCCTGGGGTACATTACATCGGGTCGTTGGAAGAGGGCGGCGGACTGCGTAGGATTTACGATGGTCTTGGCGTGTCGCAAGACCTGACCTTCTGCGAACTTAATCCTGATGGATACGATCACGTAGTCATCGGTGATAAGCGCGTGGACTTTCCCAAAGGCAAGGAGAATTTAATTGAGCGGCTGAAGAGTCACTTCCCACATCAGGCAAAGGGAATTGATTCTTACTTTGCCGATCTGACCAACATGATGGAGTCACTTTCGAATATTGGCAAGTTGAGCGATCCATTGAAAGCGGCGGCGAGTGCGCCATCTATTCTCAAATGGATGCGTGCCACTGGCGCGGACTTAATCAACGCACATGTCAGCGATCCCGTTTTGCGCGGTGTGTTGGCGGCGCAGGCGGGTGACCACGGACTGCCGCCGTCGAAGGTTTCAGCTTTCGTCCATGCGGGCATCACGCATCATTATTTCAACGGCGGGTATTATCCGCTGGGCGGAGCGTTCGCACTGCCAAGAGCTTTTGTTCGGGCTCTGAAAAAGTCTGGGGGCGAGATCAGGCTCCAGTGTAGGGTGAAGCGCATTCTCGTCGAAGGCAAAAAAATTATCGGCGTGGAATTGGACAGTGGCGAGGAGATCCGCTCGAGTGTTGTAATTTCCAATGCTGATCCTGAAATTACGTTCGGTCAATTAATTGGGAAGGAAAAGCTCTCGCCTCGACTCAAACGGAAAGTTGATTCTGTCCGATATTCGACTTCGTGCCTGAGCCTGTTCTTCGCCACGGACATGGATCTGCGCGCAGCTGGACTCGACTCTGGCAATTACTGGTTTTATGACCACGTCGATGTGGACAAAATTTATTCGGACGGACTGACGGATGCGCTGCTGCGTGATGAGACTCCACCTGGCATGTTCCTGACCGCAACCACATTGAAAGACCCGTCGAAGATGCCCGCGCACGGCGCGGGACATCACACCTGCGAGTCGTTCGCGTTCGTGGGCTATGAGGCGTTCGAGAAATGGGCAAAGACGAAATACGGTTCGCGCCCCGCGGACTATGACGCGATGAAGGAAGACCTGGCGTGGCGCATGGTGCGCGGACTGGAGAAGCACGTGCCTGGCTTGAGCAAGCACATTGTGTTTTACAGCCTCGGCACGCCGCTGACAAATGAACATTATCTCAACGCCACGCGCGGAAATTTATACGGCATCGAGAAATCGCCAACGCAGGTCGGGCCGTGGGCATTCTCGCCGCGCACCGAGTTCGAGGGCTTGTATCTGTGCGGCGCGAGCACGCTCAGTCACGGCGTGGCAGGCGTGACCCAATCGGGCATCAACGCAGCCAAGGCGGTGCTTAATTGCCGCACACGTGATATTTTGACTCAGAGCGGTGCGAGCCTGACGTTCTTGCCGTCGGAGGATGTGTCCGCGTGGCCTGAGAGTTTGAGGAGGAAGATGGAAAGAGGAGAAGTGGCCCGGGAGGGTGAGGAGAAGGAAGTTTAATCAGGCGGCTTAATTTCCAGCGTTAAACATAGCGTTGAGCGTGGGTCTCCTGACCCACGCTTATTGTTATCCACTCAATCAATGTCACGGGGATTTGGTCAACGGGCAGCCCCTCCGCCCCGCCAGGCGGGAGTCACCTCGGCTCAATTAAAAAACGGAGGACATTCCCGTCAGGGATGGATGGAGGAAACCCAAAGCCATGATCCATGCGAATAATATTTCCCTGATCCACTTGCAGGGTCCAGCTTGTGACCTGATCCGCTCCAACAAATACGATCGCGTATTGTCCCGCGGGATAGTTCTCATCTGAATACGCCGATTCTGAAACTTCATACACGGCGAACAACGCAGACACATCCAAACCACTCCAGCTTTCCAGATCAGCCTTGCGCAAAAAATGGCCTTCCGAATCAAGGATGGGCAGTGCCTCCACAACAGTCCCGTCCTGCTCACCCGCCAGACATTTTGGCGGCCCGCCCAATCCTTCGGCAACCGTGCATTTGACTTGATTAAATTTCATCAAGGATTTCAAGCCATCCTTGTCCCCGCGCAAGGCGGCATCAATGATCTTATCCAACTCAAGCACGCCTATTGAGTTGACCGTGATCGACTCAACCATCTCACGAAAGACACTCAGGTTCGCTTCATCAATGGCCTTGTAAACTTCACGCCAGTTCGCACCGTCATTGATCTCAACATTGATCGGCTGTCCCATCACAATGATCACGTCATTGGACTGCGCATTGATCAAGATAACCTGCCGCGCATAAACGGCCTCGATCTGCGCTGTCTCTGAAAGGGTGGAGATGTACTCGATCCCATCAAACCCACCCAGGCTGAGTTGCCGAACGCGGATGGTCAAACTCCTCACATCCGAAACCGACTCACCATCCTTCAAGTTGACCAGCGTCTGGTACGTATCCTTCCAAACCTGATTCTGATCGTTCTTCGAATACTGGATCACAACATTATAGGAATTCTTAAGATCATAGACTCGCTCGGCAGGGTCTGTCCCATAAGGATAAACCTTGTCCGTGCCTACTTCAATCCGCAGGGTTTGGTCGGAGATATATTCCTCGGGGCCGAACCAACTGGATGGGAACTGAAAACCGAATCCGAATCCGCTGTTGGCATAGGGTTTTTCTGCGGGCACTTCGGTCACGGGAATCTGCGGCGCTTCGGTCATAACTGGCAGCGGGGTCGCTGTCAATTGAGGAGCGCAGGCGCTGACAGAAAAAATGAACATAACAAGGGATAGGGCTAAAGTCTTTTTCATTTTCTTATCTCCATTTCAAGCACTGACGAAGACAGGCAGAAAAAAGTTCCAGATTCTTTGAAAGAAACTGTTCGCCAAAAAGACGAACTCAAATCGAAGGCGGAGGGAATTGCCTTCTGTTTTTGATACAATCAAACTACATCACTCTCATAGAGTCCGTAGAGTGAAAAGGAGAAAGACTCAATGTTGAAAAAACCGAGTGAAGAGTTCATCAAAGATGGGGCGCAAAACGTTACACAAAAAGACGTCGAAAAAGTGATCATCAGGTCAGAAGAGATACAAAGGAAGTTCAGCGCCAAAGGTCCGCTGGCGCGCTTTATCGAAGACGGCAAGTTGTTGATCGCGATCGTCAAGGATTACTGGGCCGGGGCATATCGTCAGATTCCCTACGGTGTGATCGCCTCGAGTGTCTTCACACTGATCTATGTGCTCAATCCTTTTGATATGGTGCCGGATGTGCTCCCGCTAATTGGTCAACTGGATGATGTCGCGGTAATGGGAGCATGTCTTATCCTTTTCGAGCAGGATTTGCATAAATATAAGGATTGGAAGATAGGGCAGGGATAGAAACAAAACACGGAGGCTGAGATCTCCGTGTTTTTGAGAAAATCTGCGAGGGAGGGAATAGGGGCAACGGGCAAACAGATATCGTCTGGCTATGTCAGCGTCCACAGGGGTATTTCAAGATCGCCTGATAATCCCATTTTTTAAACTTGTTTGGAACGCGAATTTTGAGAGAGCACTTCGGGCCTTTTGTCTTTTCGAGTAATTCGCAATAAGTCTTCCTGGTCATGGAAAAGCCATGGAGTCTGGATTCCACTTTCTATCAGTCGAATAATTTTGCTGTATAATCTTGACTTGTCGGGAGGCAGAGGAGAGCTACCTGTTAATTCCCCTTACCTCCATCATTACACATTTTCTCTAAGGAGGAGAAACGTGAAACGAAAACTTTCTGTCTTACTTTCGTTAGTTGTGCTTGCGAGTGTTGTGCTCGCGGCCTGTGGCGCCCCCGCCACTGAAGCCCCCGCTGCGGCGACTGAAGCCCCGGCTGTTGCAACCGAAGCCCCGGCTGCGGCTACCGAAGCGCCTGCTGTCGCTTATGAAGGCTCTTCTGTTGTTGCGCCTGATTGTGAATATGGCGGCGAATTCAAGTCCATCGAAGCGGTGGACGAATTGACCGTCAAGATCACACTCTGTGTGCCTGACCCCGCTTTCCCATCCAAGATCGCCTTCACATCCTTCGCCATTCAGCCTTCTGAATATCTCGAAGCCTCTGGCGGCAATGGTGACTTGCTTGAGAAGCCCGTCGGCACCGGCCCCTACATCGTTGATTCCTGGGTCCGTGGCGATCAATTGGTCCTCAAGAAGAACCCCAACTATTGGGGCGAGAATGTCGGCGCTGAAACCCTGGTCTTCAAGTGGAGCACCGAGTCAGCCCAACGCTTGCTCGAACTGCAGTCCGGTACCGTTGACGGTATCGACAATGTTGGTCCCGATGATTTCGCCACCGTTGAAGGTGATTCCAACCTGGCTCTCTTCAACCGCCCGGCCCTCAACATCATGTACATCGGCTTTAACAACAACCCCAAGGTTGACGGCTTCGATAATGCCGCCAATCCTTTGGCCAACGAAAAAGTCCGCCAGGCCATTGCCATGGGCATTGACCGCCAGCGCATCGTTGAAAACTTCTACCCCGCTGGTTCCGAAGTTGCCTCTCACTTCACCCCCTGCGCCATCCCGAACGGCTGCGTAGGCGATGAATGGTACGCTTTTGATGCCACCGCCGCCAAGGCGCTTTTGACCGAAGCCGGTTACCCGGATGGTTTCGAAACCGTCTTGAACTACCGCGACGTTGTCCGTGGTTACCTGCCCGATCCCAACGTTGTGGCTCAGGATCTTCAGGCTCAGTTGAAAGAGAACCTGAACATCACCCTCAACATCGAAGTCATGGAATCCGGTGCTTTCCTCGCTGCGGCGGATGCCGGCCAGTTACAAGGCCTGCATATGCTGGGCTGGGGCGCTGACTATCCTGACCAGACCAACTTCCTTGGCTACCACTTCGGCGCCGGCGCTTCTCAGCAATTCGGCGATAAGTTCGATGACATCACCGAAGCTTTGACCCAGGGCGCTCAGCTCGCTTCCGATTCTGAACGCGAACCTTTCTACACCACCGCCAACAATGCCATCCGCACTCACGTGCCGATGATCCCTGTGGCTCATGGTGGTTCCGCGCTCGCCTTCAAGGCTTCTGTTGAAGGCGCCTTTGCCAGCCCGCTCGGCAACGAAGAATTCTCTGTCATGTCCAACGGCACCGACACCTTCGTCTGGATGCAGAACGCTGAACCGATCTCCCTGTATTGTGCAGATGAGACCGACGGCGAATCCCTGCGCGCCTGCGAACAGGTGACCCAGTCTCTCCTCGCTTACGAAACCGGCGGAACAGCTGTTGAGCCTTCCCTCGCCGAGTCCTATGAAGTCAGCGCTGACCTGACCGAGTGGACCTTCAAGCTGCGCCCGGGCGTGGTCTTCCACGACGGCTCCACACTTGATGCGAACGATGTTGTCACTTCCCTTGCCATTCAATGGGATGCTGCCAACCCGCTCCACACCGGCAACACCGGCGCGTTCTCCTATTGGAGCGGCCTCTTCGGCTCCTTCCTGAACGCTCCTCCGGCTCAGTAATTTCAATCCTGCACAACCTATTAGACCCCCGTCAAGAGTTATCTTGGCGGGGGTTCTCCCTAAACCGATATGACCACTTATATCATCCGACGACTCTTACTCAGCATTCCCGTTCTATTTGGCATTTTATTCGCCACCTTCGCGCTGGCACGCTTGATCCCCGGGGATCCCTGCCGCGCCATGTTGGGAGAGAAAGCCACCAAAGTGGTCTGTGATGAGTTCAATCATCGCCATGGGCTGGACAAACCCATCCCGGTACAGTTTGGGGTTTATGTTGGTGAAATTGCCCGCGGAGATTTCGGAACTTCATTCCGCTATTCCAAACCCATTACTGAATTGTTGAAGGAGCGTTTGCCCATCACGGTTGAGTTAAGTTTTGCGGCGCTGTTGGTCAGTATTTTTATCGGTATTCCTTTGGGTGTGATCTCCGCGGTCCGCCATAACTCCTGGGTGGATGTAGTCACCATGATGTGGGCTAATGTGGGCGTGTCCATGCCCGTGTTTTGGCTTGGACTAATGTTGGCGTATGTTTTTGCGCTCGCGTTAAAAGATACTCCGTTTCAATTGCCGCCTTCCGGCCGCTTGAGCGCCGGGATTACCACAACTCCATTTTTTGAAACCTGGGGGATGCAGGTCAAGGAAGGCACTTTTTCTTTTACGATCGTTGATTTTCTTGCCCGAATGAATATCCTGAACGCCGTGCTGACCGCCGACTGGGCATTATTTAAAGACGCACTTATTCATCTTATCCTTCCCGCTTTTGCCCTTAGCACCATTCCGATGGCGTTGATCGCCCGTATGACACGCTCTGCCATGCTCGAAGTGCTTGGCCAGGATTATATTCGCACTGCGCGCGCCAAAGGCATGGGGCGGCGTTCGGTGATTTTGAAACACGCGTTTCGGAATGCCCTGCTGCCTCTTGCTACGGTGATCGGTCTGTCCTTGGGCGGTTTATTGGGCGGCGCGGTTCTGACCGAAACTGTTTTCAATTTATCCGGTGTCGGCCGCATCCTTTATGACGGCATCACGGCCCGCGATTATGGCATCGTGCAAGGGTTCACGGTTGTCATCGCAATGTTTTTTGTTTTATTAAATCTCATTGTGGATGTTTCCTATGCCTACCTCGATCCCCGTATCCGCTTGAACTAGGAATTGATCATGACAATCGCTGCAACCCCTGTAAAACTGGATTCTGAAGCTCTCACACTGAAATCGACAAGCCTGTGGCAGATCACATGGCATCGGCTTTTTCGGCGCAAGTCATCCATTGTCGGCATGATCATCCTGGCTATTCTTGTGACCATTGCCCTGACCGCGCAGTGGATCGCTCCCTATAGCCCCACACTTTCCATGTTGGATACAAAACCGCCGCAGGATATCCAAAAGCGGTCTTCCCCCTGCATTTATCTTTTGGGATGTCCTCAAGACCAGCCGCAGCACATCATGGGCACCGATGGAAATATGCGCGATGAATTCAGCCGCATGTTGTATGGCGCGCGCCTGAGTTTGATGATCGGTCTCTCCACGGTAAGTTTTGCCATCATTATTGGCACGATCCTTGGCGCGCTGGCCGGTTATTTTGGCGGCTGGATTGATAACCTCATTATGCGTGTGATGGATGTCCTGTTGGCATTCCCTTCGCTGCTGCTTGCCATTGCCATTGTGACGGTTCTTGGCCCTGGCCTGATCAATGCCCTGCTTGCGATCGGCATTGTCTCCATCCCGGCCTATGCGCGTGTAATGCGTGCCTCGGTGTTGTCTGTCCGCGAAATGGACTTTGTTTCAGCCACCCGCTCGCTTGGCGGCAATACATATGAGATCCTTTTTAAATGTATTCTGCCGAACGCGCTGACTCCGCTGATTGTGCAGGGAACTCTGGGCATAGCCTCGGCTATTCTCGACGCGGCCGCACTGTCATTCCTTGGCTTGGGCGCGCAGCCTCCCACACCTGAATGGGGCTCCATGCTTGGTGCGGAACGTAATCAGGTCTTCACTGCTCCGCACCTTGTGTTCTATCCCGGACTGGCCATCATGCTCACCGTGCTTTCGTTCAATTTGATCGGCGACGGCTTGCGCGATGCGCTTGACCCGCGCCTGGTGCATGTAAGTTCATAACCTGTTTTCTTGTTAAATCAAAAACGCGACCCATGCTGCGGTCGCGTTTTTTTTATGATTTCGTCACAAAATCTTAAAGAATATTCCCCAGACCGCCAGCGCCCCGAAGACGAGAATGACCAGCCCGGCTCCTAATGCGATCTCGGAGAATTCCCGCGTATCCTGCAAACGGAAGTCTGGGGAGATGCCGGTTACCTCCCAGCGCGGACTGGCGAACCATGCGAACATGGCGCCGCCCAACAGGCCGCCCACATGCCCCCAATTATCAATGCCGGGTGAAAGCCCGATGAACAGGTTGATGGCGATGATCACCCCGGCGTTGCTGATCGCCTGCCGGGCTTGACCGCCAAATAATTTACGGTTGTGATAAAAGAATGCGACTTCTGCCGCGATCAGTCCGAACACCGCTGTGGATGCGCCCACTGAATATCCGTTTTCACCGGTCAAAAGGAAAGAGAATACGTTGCCCGTGAATCCCGCCAGAAAATATAATAGGGCGAATCTGCCGTGTCCGAAATGTCGTTCCAGTAATGTTCCGATCGAAAAAAGCGCGTACATGTTAAAGAAAATATGCGGTATGGACCCGTGCAGGAATACCGGTGTGATAAAGCGCCAGATTTCCCCCGCGCGAATGACCGAGTTGAACCTTGCGCCGTACACTTCGAGCCAGTCAATTTGATTGGCGGCATATCCCAGCACCGCCACGCTTAATAATTGTAAAACATAAACAAACACCGTGACCGCGATGAGAGTGTATGTAACAGTTGGCGCAATGGTTGGCAGGGCCACGCGCACTGACTGGAGGGCAGGATCAGGCTCAGTGTTATAGGATGAAGCGGGGATTTCGTTCATCCAAGATCAACCTTGCGATGCGTGACGCGTAAATGTTCCGATTCAATGATGCCGCGAACTTTGTTGACCGTATCGTCCAAATGAAAATCCTGGTTGACGATCACATAGTCAAATGCTTCGATGCGCTGCAATTCCTTACGTGCGGTGGCGATCCGCAGGGAGAGAGAATCGGCGGTTTCGGTTTTGCGTTCGCGCAGACGGCGTTCCAATTCGTCCTCGCCCTCGCAGGTGATGAAGATCAACAAAGCCTCTGGTGCAACCTTGCGGACAGACTCTGCGCCCTGCACATCCACGCGCATAATAACGTCCATTCCGCTGGCGAAAGCCTCGCGCACCCCCTGTTTGGGGATGCCTTTGTAATCGCCGTACACGATCGCGTACTCAAGCAATTCGTTATGCTCGATCATGTGGGCAAATTCATCATCTGAAACGAACAGGTAATCCCTGCCGTGCACCTCACTCTCGCGTTTTTCACGCGTTGTGGCGGTTACCACGAAATGGAATGGCAGGCCGCGCTCCATCATGCGTTGGACGACAGAATCTTTGCCAACGCCGGATGGGCCGGAGATCACGATCAGGAGCGGCTCAGGTTTGCGGAGTTCGAATGTGTTGGTCATGGGGGTATTGTACCAAAGAGACACGCTCTTCATTGCGGCCTTTCAGAAGTCATATCCATCCGCAGATTAATCCTCCCTGCCGTCTGCGGATAGGCTTTTTTTGGGTACAAATTTCTTCTAGTCACCTGACAGTTTCAATAACGTGTACAAAGTAATACCGAAATTCGAATAGAGCGAATCAAATTTCTTTCGATGAAACGCAGTCCGATTTGGAAGAGGCTCAAGTCACGGCGATCTATTCGATCCACCAAATGACGGAATCCAGCTCGGAGCGTACGACTCCCTGTTGAAACGAGCCAAACATAAAGAAGTGCAACGGCTAAAGTCAAACGAGATAAACGAGGTGCATGTCGCAACATAGTATGCTCGAGATCAAAGCCATGTTTTTTGAAGTCGCCGAACATTTCTTCGATCCACACGCGACGACGATAATAACGAACCGTCAAAGTCTGGTCCGGCAGATTGGTCGCCAAACACCAAGGTTCCTTCTCGCCGATCTGCCAATAAACCAAGGCTGACACCGGATAGATCTCGTTTTTTAGTCAGGCAGGCTTTCTGAAACCAAGCGGTTTGTCCGGGATGATCCACAAAGCTACCCAACTCTCGCCAGCTGAGCTGTGCATTGATCCAGAGACCAGTGTTCGTTTTCTGGCGCAGCACATAGAACCAACGCCATTGATCCAGCTGTCGCAGAACGAAAATCGAGCCAAATTCGCTATCTCCGACCAGAAAAACAGGTGCTCCTTTGGGCAACAGGCTTCTAACACACTTGAGCAGACGCACCTGTTGTTTGCCAGTGCTGTGTCCACGGACATGCTTGACCCAAGACCAGGCGATCGGCACGGAAACGACTCAATCTCCGAGTGATACTTACATTCTTGGCAGGACTGATCACTTTCCCTGCCACCTTACTGAGGTTTACTGAATGACTATGAAAAATACCAACCAACAGCCAAACAAAGTTTTGAACTTGGGTAATTCTTTGCTTCGGCCGCAATTCACAAATTCGTTGAATCCAAGTACGATAGGTCTCGTTGATCGGCATTGGAACCTCCAGGTGAAATCGTTTGTCGCAAAACAACTTTACCCGATTTCCGTGCCGATCAACATCTCTTTTGTTAAACTGTCAGGTAGCTAGAATTTCTTCATGAAGCGGTAAAATTTACTCATGCCGACCTATGACTTTATCTGTAATCATTGTGAAAAACGCTTTGATGTGTTCATGACCTTCAGCGAATATGGAAAGAAACCCGTGCATTGTGTGCATTGTGAAAGCGGGAATGTCCGCCGCCGCATGACAAAAGTGCGTATCGCGCGGTCTGAAGAAAGCCGTATGGAATCTGTCGCCGGTGATTTCTCGAGTTTTGAGGGCATCGAGGATGATCCCAAAGCGCTTGGACAGATGATGCGCAAGATGGGCAGTGAAATGGGAGAGGATTTGCCCCCGGAATTCGATGATGTCGTGGATCGATTGGAAGCCGGGCAAAGTCCGGATGAGATCGAATCAGCCCTGCCTGATCTTGGCGCTGACAGTACAAGTGCTGAATAATTTGTCTTGATAAAAAGCCACCCTGAAGAATTAGCTTCAGGGTGGCTTTTTATTTATGACCATTGACTACTGCTTTGTGGATTACTTCTCTTTTGCTCCGTCGTCTATCCATTGCGTGACCAGATCAAGGTCATTTGCAGAAAGATTGAAGAAGTGCTTTTCACTTTGGATCTTGATCAACAGGCTTGCAGCGGATTCGTTCGGGACGATCACTGCGCCGCTCTTGCTCCCCTTCATCAGGTCCGCGTAGGTGGTGACATTCAATCCACCGGACGCCGCGTCGCCGTGACAGGCTCCACACTTTGCTTTGAAGAGTTCACCAATGGCTCCGTTATAGCCTGAGCCCCCTCCGGTAGGAGATGCTGCGGGAGCCGGGGTGGGAATTTGAGTTTTCAATATCTCGCGCAGCGCGGGAGCGTCAAAGCCTGCGTAGGTGTACACATTTCCATGGCAGGCGCTGTTCGAGCAGAAAGAGATATTGCTCACGCCGCCCATGCCTTCAATGGTATGGCATCCGACACAGGATTCGTTGATGGACTGATTGTGCAGGCTGATCCAATTGGGGTTGAGATGTGACTCGGGTTCCACACCGCCACTGTTGATCTCGATGTTCGTCACCAGATCTTTGGGTTCGGTCACGATCGGGATCGAGTGGCACAAGTTACATTCGAGGCGTACCGCTTCATTCTCCGCGTTCAAATGCTTCCCATCATGGCAGCGGAAACAGCCGGGCGAATTGATATGCCCAAGGTTGTTGGGATGTGTGGTGAAGTCAACTTCCTGGTCGTGGAAGACTGTGCGGTCATAGATGGCCTGTATCTCTGTCACGGCCGCCTGGACGATCCCTGTATTCTGACTGTAAAAATCAGCATAATTGGTCTTGTAATCTTCTTCAACCGCTGCAATGGCTTGGACGGCTTCGTCGCGGGTTTCGTATTTGACACTCAACACCTCGACCGCCTTGGCGCGGATGGAGGGTATGGCAGGGTGGATCAGTTTTCCAGCCATGGCCTGGTCCACAGATTCGGTCGGGACCTCAAAGTTATGCGTCACACGGTTATGACAGGTGGTGCAGTCAATATCCTTGAGCTGGCTTTCATCCATGGAAGCTGCGTCAAAACCTGATTCCACATCAGTGTATTCGGTGAATGTGCCGTCATCGTTGGCGACGCGTACATACGGGATTTCCTGATTCAGCGGATCCGTGGCGTAATACTGGACCTTGTTCGAGATGTGCCAGTGGATGCCTTTTCCAAGGCCTTCACGTTCGTCTCCGCCGCCAGTCTTCAGGATCAGGTAGGTGGTTGTTTCAGTGTTGGCTTCGTCGCTGGCAAAATGCTTGATGGTGCGCAGGCTGTCGTGGGCAAAGGTTTCCGGTAGATGGCATTTTTCGCAGGTATCGCGTGCCGGGCGCAAAGCCGTGGCGCGGATCGGATATTCATAAAGTTTGAATATCTCGTAATAGGTTTCTTTCAATCCCTGTGTCTTGCGCAGCAACTGATTGGAGAAGGAAGCGCGCCCGATATGGCATTCTTCACAGGTGACGTTTGCGTGCGGAGAATCAGCATGGACCACGCTCTGGGGCGGCATGGTGTGGCAGGCAGTTCCGCAGAAACTTGTGGAGTTTGAATATTCCCATCCATACATCCCGCCTGCCAGCAGGATCACAAACACAATGATCAGCGTCAGGTAAGGGAGAATATATGTCCAGCGTGAAGAGCCTGGGTCCGGTACGAAAAACTTTCCCAACCGTTCCAATAACTTTTTCATACACACCTCCAAATAAAATAGCAGATGCATGGCGGATGCATCTGCTATTATTATAAACCCGTGCGGTGTTTTAATTGCTATTTTTCGAGCGCGCCTGCGTCCAGCCAGGCTTTGATCTGGGTGAGTTCTTCTGCCGTAAGAGTGGCATAAGCGTGTTTACCACTTTCAAATTTCACGACCATGGTGCTGTTGGCAGAATCACCTGCGGTGAACACGACGCCGGAAACTCCGCCCTTGATCGCGTCTGCATACGTGGATAAATTCAATCCGCCCGGATGCGCCGTGACAGCCCGCATTTTGCTGGAACAAGGGACCCAGGCTCATCCCAGCTGACAACTGCTCTGTTGTGGGTGTACCTTCTGCTGAAAGAGTTCCTTCGGGTGTCGGTGAGGCATCTGTTGTTGCCGTTGGAAGCGGGGTATTGGTCGGCACAAGTGTCGGAGTCGAGGTCGGGCGCGGAGTGGCTGTTTGCGGGACATAGACTTCAAGCCAGCTGCCTTCCTGCGGCGGGATGGTGGTCAGCGCCGTTTCTTCAGTGTTGATAAAGCCATAGATGCCAGCCAGCATGCCCAGGACGAGTACGGAAGCGATCGGGAAGTAGATCTTCTGGCGTTTGCGAATGGTCGCTTCATCAGGCATGCGGTCTGCGGTCCCGGCTTTGATCGCGGCCAGTTCAAGCGGATGTTCGTGCTGCATTTGTTCTTCGGTCATCTTGCCGGTCCACATGGCTTTGTTGAAGAATTTAATATGCACACCATAAAAATGCCAGAGGATGATGGCCAGCACCGCCAGTACGCTTCACCGCCGTGCGCGGCTTTGGCGGCGGGATGACTTCGCCCGGCCAGGAATTTGGCGGATGTGATCGGGTTCCACATCA
>NZ_JADJSO010000061.1:0-30472 GCF_016711665.1 Candidatus Villigracilis saccharophilus | reverse complement strand
ATGGAAAGCATGAGTGACGAGAAGAGCGGCGGGTGGCGTAGTGCAGCGCCTTCCAACGTCCGAAGTAATCGAGGCTCGACCACGAAGCGACAGGCCAGCAGTCGTTGAGCTGCCAATATAAAATTCCTGCAGCGCGGTCTGGGTGGCAGCGCCAATGTTCCACGCCGTAACGAATGCCTTCTGCTTGAAGCACCATGCTCAAATAAACCAGCGATTCAAAATCGTTGGGCAGGCGGAAGGTGTCAAGCATCTGCCCGACCATCAGCGAATTTCCGCTCGCGTTTTTCTGGTGCATCTCTCCATCACGTAGGAGGTCATGTTCCAATCGGCTTCGTCCGCGCATAGGTGCGGATGGTTGCCAGGCGGCAGCGCCCTGAAAACCGAACTCGCTCATAAAGCGCGGATATTGATCGCGATATGCGGTGAATGGTTTTCGTCCGTGCCACATCCCAATAATGGGCGTCGCCTTGAAGCTGTCCTTTCGGGCTTTCAAACCGGAGTATCAGAAGATGGCGAGCTGGGCCAATACGAATGATCGGCATCTTCCACCAGCACCACTCGGGCAGTGTGTGATGGAAGAACTGATCGTAGGCCGGCTTTCAACCCTTGCAATTCCAGGGTCCTTCCAGGTTCCAATCCACCCAGCCCCATTCCATTTCATTGTTGCCGCACCACAACGCAAGGCTCGCGCGATGGCGCAAACGGCGCACATTCTCAACCACTTCCACTTTGACGTTATCGAGAAATTCCTGCGTGTCCAACGGGTAGATACTACACGAGAAAATAAATTCCTGCCAGACCAAAATTCCATAGCGGTCGCAGAGATCGTAAAAACGTTCTTCTTCGTAAAAGCCGCCGCCCCACACGCGCAGCATATTCTGGTGCGTCTCAACCGCCGAGCGAATCAGTCCTTCGAGGTACTCATCCGAAATGCGGGTGGGGAATGAATCGGCAGGAATCCAATTGGAACCTTTGGACATGATCGCGACATTGTTGACCACAAACTCAAAAGATTTTCCCCACTGATCTTTCTGCTGACGCAATTCAATTGTGCGCAAGCCGATCTGATAATTCCGTTTATCCAGTTGTTTGATGTCTTTATCGATGAGGGATATTTCCACCTGATAGAGCGGCTGTGCTCCGTAGCCATTCGGCCACCAAAGCTGCGCCTCTTTTATCTGGACCTGTAAACTGGTCTCGCCACCCTGGGCAATTTCTACGCTGGTTTCAAAAACCTTGCCATCCGGCGCAACAACGCGCATGGTCGCAGAGCGGGGCGCTTCGTCCCAGCTTTGAACAGAGACCAACGCTTCGACAGTCACCTGTCCATCCACATGCTCCTGCCGCAGATGAACCTCAGAGAAGCGTGCCGCGCTATATCCTTCCAGACGAATATCCTTCCAGATACCGATGGGCGGAAGCTGCGGACCCCAGTCCCAGCCAAACTGGCAGGGAGCTTTGCGCAAATGCGGCCCGCCGATGATGGCTTGAGAGACACCCGGCATGGGGCGAATGGCTTGCTTTTCGGCTGTGTATTTCACAGGCGAAGCAAAGGAGATGGTTAAGTCGTTGGCGCCTTTTGCATTCAATAATGATTTGACATCCCATTGATACTGGCGGAACATATTGTCCGTGCGGCCAAGTTCATGTCCGTTGAGGACAACTGTCGCGAGAGTATCCAACCCGTCGCAAACCAGAAACACTTTTTCTTCGGAAAGTAATTCATCGGTGCAGGTGAAGCTGGTATTGTAGGCCCAGTCAGATTCGGCAACCCATTGAACGCGCTTTTCGTTATCGGCGACGAATGGATCGGGGATACGTCCACTCGCCATAAGATCGGTGTGGACTCCGCCGGGAACGGTGGCAGGCAGCCATTCTTTTGTCCCTGCTTGTTGAAATTGCCATTTGCCAGTCAAAGATTGAATGTTCTTCATATTATTTTCCTATGATTGGGATGAGTAATTCTTTTCTACACTTTTTTACAAGCCTGCATTGGCTAGCCAAGTTGCCGCGGCTTCAATTTTTATTTTTGTTATAGAGCGCTTTCCAAAATCAGGTTGGGCACATTCGTGCTTCTTTCTTTTACCAGCGAGAGGCAGACCATCCCCAAAACGGTCAACCCAGCCCACAGGGCGAAGGGAGCGCCGGGCCAAAACACAGCCAAACTATTGCCAAGCGGAGGGGCGATAAAATTGCCAAGTCCGCTAATTGCCATGGTGAAGCCGGTGGCAGTCCCAGCGTAAACAGGTCCAACGCCATCCACCTCGATAACCATTGTCAAAAAGATCGCCATGAAGGCATCGCGCACGAAACCAGCCATCAACACTGCGACCCAGATCCAAACGCCGCTGGCAAAACTTAGTAATCCCGAGCCAAGAGCCACCATCAAGGCGGCGGTCAAAAGCAGGTACTTGCGCGCACCAAGTTTGTCAGACCAGATCGCAACCGGCAGAACGAAGATCATGCTGATGGTATGAAAGGCCGAAAGCGCCCCATCCGCGCGGACGGCTTCCCAGCCAATATCACGCAGGTAGGTTGGCAGATAACCAAGCACGCCTTGAATACAGCCGCCCACACCAAATAATGTAAAACCGAGCAGCCAGACATTTTTCAATTGGAGAACATGCGAAACCGCAGCCCGCATGGACATATTTTGACCAACCGAATGATGATGCGATGGAAGAGTGCGAACAAAAAAGCCAGGGGATGCTGAACGATGCTCCGATGACTCCATAGGCGATCATTACATTACGCCAGCCGCCCAATAGCGGAGATAAAGTCGTGGCGCTGAGCATTGAGCCAAGCAAAAAGCCGAGTGCCATGCCCATCGAGATCAGGCCATTTGCCAGTCCCAATTGATGCGGCGGGAACCACTGTCCGACAGTTTTGATATTGTTGATGGCAACAAAAGGGATGAGTGCGCCAAGCAAAATAACAACAACGATCAATGAAAAATAATCATTCGTCAGCCCGCGTGCCGCACCCAGAAGCCCGCCCAGCAGACTGCTCACGATCAACACCCGTTTTGGTCCGACCTTGTCGCCGACCACGCCGCTGAACAAGCTGATAAAGATGGCTGGCAGAGATCCAATCCCCCAAACGATGCCAACTTGCACGAGGCTCAAGTGCAGATCCTGCGCGATCTCTTTGGCTAAAACAGACATGCCCATGGCAGGGATTGCCACCACGAACATGTTTGTCAGGATACTGAGAGTGAGGATATACCACTTGTAATTATTTGGCCGGTCTGTCATGACTTTTTGGCTACTTTTGAATCAATACGAAAGACCAAAGCCAAATGAATAGAGTGGATTTTCTGAATCGTATGGAACGTCCGCTTTTTGATTTCGCACAGCGTCCATTGAAGAGGGAAGTTCAAACGGCAGTTTGCCTTCGGGGCGGGCTTTGCCAAAAATGATATTCAATACAGCAGCATCACTGGCGCCATACTCAGCCAATAACGCGCGGGCAGATTGATTGATCTCAGGAATAACAGCAGGGCGATCCAGATACAGCACCACAATGGTCGGTACTGTTCGTAACAGGTCAAGGATTTCAGACTTTCAGCGGTTCTTTGAAATCGAGATCGCCATGATGAAAACCTTGCGCAAAGGGATTCTTCGTTTCCACCGGGATCCAGGGAGTGTCCAGCCGCAAAATGGCAAAGTCTGCTTCTTCCGGAGTTGTCACAATCTCAGCGTATTGGGATGCGACAGACGCATCCATATTCTTGATGAATATTTTCGGCTGACCTTTTAGTGGAAGAACATGATCCTCATTTTTGAGAAGGGTCATGGCGCGCTGCTGTGAGGCCAGCCCAGCAGCAATGGACTCTGAACGTCCCAACACATTTGGCACATCATCTTCATTTACGAATGGATCATCGAACAATCCCAACTCGAATTTTAGGCGAAGCAAACGCCGCACAGATTGGTCGATCCGCGCTTCAGATAAGCGGCCTGCTTTTACCAGTTCGACAACATGCTCCGGGCAGCTTTCACCGCCAAATTGATCCACACCGGCATCAATGGCTTTCTTTACCCGTTCGGCTTCGCTTAAGTGTTCAACACCCCATGCCCGCGCAGGCCAGATCGTATCCGGCATGTGGGAATCTGTGATCAATCCCCAATCGGTGCAGACTACGCCATCGTATTGATATTTCTCACGCAGCAGGCTGGTGATGATGGTTTTGTTAAAAGACATTGCCACGTTTTCATCGGTCTGGTCTGTGGGGACGCCGTAATAGGGCATGATGGCCGCTGTCTTTGCTGCGAATGCAGCCTCAAACGGGATGAGGTGGTAATCAAAATTATTGCCCGGGTAGACCTGTCCCTTTTGGAATTCAAAGTGCGGGTCCAGTCCTTCGTTTTGGGGACCGCCGCCGGGGAAGTGTTTGGTCATGCAGGCTACACTATGGGAGCCAAGAGTTTCGCCTTGAAATCCTTCGATGTAGGCTTTGACTAAACGAGCGGTCAGATGCGCGTCCTCGCCGAAGGTGCCGCTGATACGGGGCCAGCGAGGCTCGGTTGCAAGATCAATTTGCGGGTGAAGAGAGATGCGGATTCCAACCGCGAGATATTCCTTGCGGACGATATCCGCAAATTGTTTGACCAGTTCAATATCATCGATCGCGGCAAATCCAAGAGTTTCACACCACTGGGAAAAATCCATGGCGGCCATTGAAAAAATATTGCGAGTGAAATGATTGCGGGGATCAGAGGCGATGGTGACAGGGATTCCAAGGCGGGTCTGTTCGGCAAATTGCTGGAGTTTGTTGTACCAGCTTGCGACAACCAGCGCGCCCGGAATCTGCCAGAGGTTGAAGTGATTCATCTGCTGATCTGTTATTTGAGTTACTGCCGCCTGCGCATGCCCCGGTGTTCCTTTATCGTCGATGGAACTGTCTTCATTTACGACTGCGCCATTGATGAACAAAAGCCCCGCTTTTTCTTCCAGAGTCATTTGCTTCAACAAGTCATCAACACGGGCGTCAATCGGCTGACGGGGATCTTCGTATATATCCAACTTGCTGTTTTTGTTGAGGTCGCGGAAACGAAAATCATTCTCTGTTTTGACTAAACTGGATTGCTCCCATTTGCTGTTTTGCATGTGACTCTTTTGCTCACTTTTGATGGCTCTCATTACGTTATTTCACTGGCATCCAACCTCAATAGGAGTGGACTTTATTGGTAATAAGGTTGGCGTTTTTTTTATCCACAGATTATACGAATTTTCGCAGATTTTTCTCTTGAAAATTGTTTAATCTGTGGATTATTTACTGCAATGTCTAGCGTATTACACAGTTGAGAGATCCCACTCTTCATGGATCTTTGGAACATCATTGATCAAGCGTTGAGTGTAAGCCTCTCTCGGATGCAGAATCACCGCATCCGCAGAGCCACTTTCAACAAATTTTCCATGCTCCATAATATATACACTGTCAGAAACAAAATATGCCAGGCCAATATCATGGGTGATGAAAATAAGTGTCATCCCGGTTTCATCACGCAGTTTCATCAGCATATCCAGGATGGTCGCGCGTGAACTTGCGTCGATCATCGAGGTCGGCTCATCAGCCAGCAGAATCTTCGGCTTCAGCAGGAATACACGGGCGATCATCAAGCGCTGCATCTGTCCACCGGAAAGTTCAAAGGGATACTTGTTGGTCAATTCTGCAAATTTCAAATTGACAAAACTGCACGCCTCTGTCATCAACTCCACTTTTTTTGCATGCGGCAGACTTCGGCCGCCGCGCATATGAATGCAATCCAAAAGAACGGAATCGATCTTGTTAAAGATATTATAAGAAGAGAATGGATCCTGGAAGATTGCCTGAATATTTTTCCAATACTCCTGTTTCTTCTTTTGCGACCGGATATCCCGTAGTTTTCCCTGGAAGTGAATCTCACCTTCCGTTAAACTGATCAATCCGAGGAGCATCTTTGCCAAAGTGGTCTTTCCGCTGCCGGATTCGCCTACGATCGAGACGATCTCGCCCTCGTAGAAATTAAAATCCACATGATCTACAGCCAGCGTTTTCTGATTGCCAAAACCAAATATCTTGGTCAGCCCTGAACCGCTCAAGCACATCTTTTTTTCAAGAGAACGCATCTCATCCATTTTGATAAACCTCTCTCAATTTTTCTTCCGAAAAGATACAGCGATAAGAACGGTCGCCTTCAACCTTACGCAGCTCGACCGAATTTGTTTTGCATTCTGGCTGAACGTATCTGCACCGCTCGGCAAACCGGCAGCCAAACGGTGGATTTTTAAGATTAGGCGGCACACCAGGAATGGCAGTTAGTTTGACATCCCGCAGACCTTTTTCAGGCACAATGATCGAGCCCATCAGGCCTTTGGCATAGGGATGGATTGGATCGAACACAGCATCTTTTGAGCTGGCCCTCTCCACAATTTGCCCTGCATACATGACCATAATATCGTCGGCCACATTGTAGAGGAGAGGAAGTTCGTGTGTGATGAAGATCAACGAACTGATCAAACCAGTTTCTATCAATTTCCGCAGCATCTTGATGACCATTTTCTGTGAAGTGACATCAAGCGCGGAAGATGGCTCATCAGCGATCAACACTTTTGGCAAAAGCAAAACCGATATTGCGATCACCGTACGCTGTTTCATTCCGCCTGAAAGTTCAACAGGATATTTTTGCAGTACCTCTGCCGGAAGTCCAAGGGTCTCGAACAATTTTCTGGCACGATCGTAAATATCCTTCTTGGTGATGTAAAGTTCATGTTCTTGAATAACATCTTCGATAAAGTGGATGATCTTGCGGGTGGGGTTGAGCGCGTTCATCGCGGATTGGGGGATGTAGGCAATCTCCTTGCCTAATACAGATTTGCGAACATCATCAGGTTTCATTCCAGAAATATTACGTCCATCAATGATGATTTCGCCGCTCGTATAGTGCAGTGGAGCAAAGTAATATCCCATCAGACTGAGCGCCAGCGTCGACTTTCCGCAACCGGATTCCCCCGCAATTCCCAGAGTTTTTCCTTCTTCGACTTTTAGGGAAACATGGTCGACCGCGTAAACATCCTCCCCAAAGCGGGTGACATATTTTGTTGTCAGTTCTTTGACTTCTAACATTACATTTGACATTTTAGTCACCTAGTCCCTTAATGCTGGATTGAATATCTGGTCGAGACCTGTATTCATCAAGTTCATCGAGAATGTAATCAAGGCAATGGTGATGAGCACAGGGAAGTAAGCCCACCATTTTCCCAGGATATGTGCCTGGTAGATCATTGCCCAGTTCATCATTAAACCCAACGTTGGTACTTCAGAAGTTCTAGGTCCCAGCCCAAGGATCGATAACGCCGCTTCCGCCAGGATACCTGAGGAAATCTGCAGAATCAGTGCCATGATGACATACGAAGCGATATACGGCAGAATATCTGTAAGGATGATGTGAACGATCGAGTGCCCGGATAGTTTCGACAGGTTGACATGGTCGCGATTCCGCAGTGAAATCACTTGCGACCTCACAGCTCTGGCAGTCCAGACCCAGGCGGTAAACCCAATCACCGTTGCGACAGTGATCGCACCGCGTTGTTCCTGCCCAATACTATAAGAAATCAAAATCAACAAGACAAAGCCGGGGATGACGGTAAAGAGGTTTGTAATGAACATGATTACATCATCCACCGCTCCGCCGATATACCCCGCCAGCAATCCCAGGGTTAAACCAATCAAGGTTGCGATGATCCCCGCGACAAAACCGATCTTTAGTGATGTGCCGGTCGCAGAAACCAATTCTGTTAGCATGTCCCTGCCGAAGTTATCGGTTCCAAGTGGCAGAACCCGTACATTTGCAACCTGACCGATATTCACATAATCAGATTGATTAACGACATCTTTCTCCTCCAGGACGCCCGTTTGCGGGTTTTTTGCTGCAATGGTAGCCCCTTCTGTCGCCAGAAGTCCTTCGAGTGAGGTATCAAGCCTAAGATAGTAATTTCGCCTTGCATTTGTCATCCCAGGAACATTTTTCTTGGAATCATAATTATTCACCCATTGATCCAGGAGTTTTTCGGTGTTTGCCATATCGATTTCGTTTTCAGGAATTCCATATGCCAAAAGCCATTCCTTAATATCAAGGCGTTCCTGGTCTCCCAATTTACCGGCGATTCTTTTTGCAGCGGCATCATCCAGATTCAGCGTATACGGTGTGGCGCCAATGCTGTCGTAAACATTCGCATAAATTCCGGGCTCGAAGAAAGTGCCCTGACCAATGATCGCCAATGGGGAATCTTTTATGAACAGCGGATAAACAATCACGATCAGCAACAATGTCATGAAAATGGAAAAACCAACAACAAATTTACCAGAGCGAAAAACTTGTTGAATCGTATGTTTCATAATTGCATCCGTCCTTAATCAGCCTGGGCTGCTTTAATGCGCGGGTCGATTAAACCATATAAAATTTCGATGATGAAATTCGCGCTCAACACCATCATCGTGATGATCAAGGTGCATGCTGAGATCAGGGGATAATCTTGTCCCATGACACCGTTTAAAAGCGTGGTACCAAGTCCCGGATAGCTGAAGATGATCTCTGCCACCAGCGCGCCTCCGACCATGGTGCCGATGGATAACGCCAAACCGGTTACCTGTGGAAGCATGGCATTTCTAAATACATAACCGACGATCTTTCGATCTTTGATTCCCAGAAAGCGGCTGTATTTTACATAATCTGCATTCAGTTCATAGATAGCCATGGAGCGCATGCCGATCGCCTGGCCGCCGATCGCGATCAATACGATTGACCAGAACGGCAGTTGGTAATGAACAATGACAGACCACAGAAATGACCAGGTAAAGCTGGGCATGAGGTCAAATCCATATCCGCCTGAGGTCGGAAACCAATTTAAAGTGACCCCAAAAATAACCAGTAAAATGACCGCCATGCCAAATTGTGGAAAATTGCTTATAAAAATACTAATGGGCATGAGGACTTTATCAAAGCCCCCTTTGAGGTAAGCAGCCAACGCGCCAAGCGTATTGCCGATAATCCAGCCGACAATGATCGCTGGGAACTGTAGCCATATCGTCCACCAAATGGCTGATTTGAGAACATCTGCAACGGTTCTGGGGTATTGGCTGAACGAGAAACCAAAATCGCCTTGCGCGACATTCTTTACGTAAATGAAGAATTGTTCGAGCATGGGTTTATTGGTGCCAAACAACTCTGTATATTGCTCATAGATTTTTTGGACACCGCTCGTATTGGACATGCCTTGAGCGTACCTTGCTACGATGGCGGCCACTGGATCACCCGGCATCAGACGGGGTAATATGAAATTTAACAAGAAAGCGAAAACAAAGGTAACTAAGAACCAACCCAGCTTTCTAAGGAAATATTGTCGGTAGCCTTTCAACGTAACACCTCCTCGCAAATAAAATGGACAGCCATGTTCCGCAAATCATGGAACATGGCTGTCTTTTACTCAACTATTGTTTACGGGTTGACAAGCGTCAGGTTATAGAGACCTGCGACACTCCAACCATCGGTCAAGTCAAGCGGCGGGACGGGCGGGGTGGTGCCATCACCATCGTGAGGGAAGCCAGTCCAAACACTTTCATTCACAGCATGGAACGCTTGAGGACGGTACATGAGCGTGAAAGAGGGAACATCGGTCAGGTAGATCTTGACCAATTCAGTATAAGCTGCCTTAAGTTCAGCTTCATCAGTCATACCGGGGATGGCTTTGATCAATTCATCTGCGGCGGGATTGCTATATTTGCCCCAGTTGCCATTCCAGTTGCTTGCCATACCAATGAATTCAGAGCTCATCAGCTTGCGGATACGTCCCCAAGGCTGGGTCGGGCCAGCGCCGTCAGTCCACATCATGAAGATGTCATATCCTTCGGGGAGTGGAGCATCTGATTTGGTAACGACGGTCTGATAAACTGACCATTCTGGGTAGTTGGTTGTGATGTCAATGCCGATTTTCTTGCCGGCGGCAGCAACGATTTCAATGGCAGCCTGCCAGTCGGACCAACCATTGGGGCAGGTCGCTACATAGCTAAGCTTTTGACCATCGAGTTCGCGCCAGCCATCGCCATCGGTATCGGTGATTCCAGCATCATCAAGCAGTTTCGTAGCGCCTTCGATGTCGTTGCCAGCCCATTGCAGATCAGCGACAGCAGTCTGGTCGTATGTGGCTTGTTCACCAGCGGTCGGATTCATCAGGGAGCGTGGAACTTGATCGAAAGTAGCCGATTGATTGGTCATCGCGTTGGCAATGATGGTTGGGTAGTCAACTGCCATGGCAATTGCCTTACGAACCGCAACATTGTCCAAACCAAAGGAATCCGGGTTGAAGAAGGCGGTTGGGAGGCTGGCACCAATGCCATAAGGAGCCTCGGGAAGGTATGTGGAGACGGGCAGGCCGTAGCTGAGCCACAAAACTTGAATATTGGAATTAAACTGCTGGCTGACATCCACTTCGCCCTGTGCCAAAGCAACAGAACCAGCGGCGTTATCCTTAAAGATTGTGTGCGCCAGGTACTTCGGAGAAGGCAGCTTGCCCCACATGGAGGCATCCTGACCCCAGTAGTTATCATCACGAACGTAGACAACCTTGGTATCGTCAGTGAAGAATTTGTGGTAGGGACCGGAGTAAACAACATCCTCAGCAGTGTCAGCCAAGAGCGCGGTGACATCGCCACCGGCGCGTGCTTCCAGTGTTTCAGTCCATGCTTTCTGGATTACGTAGTTGGAGCTCAAGTAAGCCTGAACAAGCAGAGGATTGACTGTTTTGCCGTCTGCATCCAGTTTTGCCTTAACCACAACCGTCTGGGCATCTGTAGCTTCGATGGTGTCGATAACGTCTTTATTGGCATCGCCAGTAGGAGTAGGATACTTGATGTGGGTCGCCCAGGTATAAGCGACGTCCTCAGCGGTTACCGGGGTACCATCGCTCCACTTTGCGGCAGCGTTGATCTTGAAGGTGATCTCGGTCTGAGCATCGTTCCATGTATACGGGCCATCAGCGAGCAGAGGATACTGCTGGCCATCGAGCATGTTGTACAGGTACGGGGTTTCGAACATAATGACGCGGGCGTTGTCTTGTTGGGCGATCGCCAACGCATTATTGTTGCTGTTTGAGTATGGATTCCAACCAACAACTGGACCCCACTGTTGTCCATTGAAGTACAGGGTTTCGTTGCGGGGCAGGGAATTCGCGTCAGTAGTAGGCGCTTCAGTTGCAGCGGGGGCTTCAGTTGCAACAGCGACGGGAGCTTCGGTCATTGCGGGCGCTTCAGTCGCAGCAGGGGCGGGGGTGCCGCATGCTGTAAGGATCATCGAAGCGATGATCAACAGAGACAGAACATACAAAATTTTCTTCATGGTGCTAATTTCTCCTCTTGATATAGTTTGGAATTTCCAGACGGACGAAGTAAGGTCTGAGTATTATTGAAAGCTTTCACCTCCTTCAAGAATATTTGCCTCTATCATGTGATACATCCACAGGAATGACGAGTGATCAGTTCGGTCGGCAATAATGTAACGTCTCCGGGGAACTGGTTATCGAAAAGAGAAAATAATTGTTCTGTCGCGATCCTGCCAACAGCTTCGGTGGGAGCGGAGACTGTTGTAAGGGGGGGATTTAAAAATGCTGAAAATTCCAAATCATCAAAACCAATGACTGAGACATCTTCGGGTACTCGATAGTTATTTTCGCGCAAAGCCTTGAGCACTCCTATGGCCGCATCGTCATCGCCTGTGAATATTGCATCAAATGGAATTTGATTTTCAGTTGCAATAAATTTACTAAGGGTCTGGTATGCGGTATGCCGTTCGAATTCTCCATTAAGCACCAGCCTCTCGTCAAAAGGAATATCATTCGCCATCAAAGCGGACTTGTACCCTGTTTCACGCCAAAAAGAATCCTCTTGATGAATGGGGCCGCGAAAAAACATGATATGTTTTCTTTTATGAACTTTAATAAGGTGTTCAATTAGTTCGAATGTTATTTTTTTGTTTTCAACTGTAACGCTGGGGATTTTTAGCGAATTGGGCGGAGTGCGGTGAACGAGAACCATTGGAAATTGTCTGGCATGCAGAGCAATCAAATCATCGTCCGAAAGGCCATCGGAAAATACCAGTATTCCATCTGTATTATGGGGGCCAATGGGCGGGGGCATGTTTCGATTATCTGAATGATAAGTAGCTATTAAGAGATTGTAGCCATGTTTGCGAACGACGCCTTCGATTCCATTTAGAAGTGGTACAAAAAAATCATTATGCAGGTTATTTGATAATAGACCTACCACACGTGTCTTTTGAGAGGCTAATTGGCGGGCTGCAGCATGTGGCACGTATCGTAACTCAGCCATTACTTGCTTCAATCGCTCTGAAACTTCCTTTGAAATCGGGGCATTCTGGTTGATATAACGACTTACAGTAGCCACAGAAACGCCAGCTTTCTGTGCCACCTCTCGAATGGTAACGGAATCAGATTTGCTCGTCATAGTGTGCGTGTAACCTAATGTAACCGGTTACTGTAACCAGTTACATTATTGCATATTTGCAAAGTCAGGTCAAGATACATTCTTCTTAAAATATTTATGACATCTGTTTTTTTTATATGCTACCCTTCAAATGGTAGAGTGTTTGCCCCCCATGTTTCAACAGAATTGTAGTGGTCTATTTAGCGCAAATCATTGAAAACCGAGCGGTCAAAAATTACTGGATTCGAGCAGTTGTCTCTGAAATAAGGAGCAAGGAGCGTTGGGCGGGCAGTGCCAGGGAGATTTGTCTTGCGCATAGCAAATATTACTCTTCTTCTTTATCCAATTGTTTTGTGATCATCAACAAGATCACCGAAACCAAAATCAGAACAACAGACAATGCCATCGCCACGCCAAGGTTGCGCTCAAAGCCAATATAAATGGCGATTGGCATGGTTTGGGTGACGCCTTCCAGATTTCCCGCGAATAGAATCGTTGCGCCAAATTCACCGAGTGCGCGAGTCCACGTAAGGATGGCTCCGCTGGCAAGGGCGCGGATGGCGATTGGGATCATGACTTCGTAAAAAAGCTGCCATTGATTTGCCCCCTCCACATAAGCAGATTCTTCGAGTTGTTTATCTACGTGAGCAAAGCCGATCCGTGCCGAACGGACAAACAATGGCCCCGCGACAAACAACTGCGCTATGATCACCGCAGTTGTGGTGAAAGGAATGCTTAACCCAATATCATTCAGGAACGCGCCAATCAATCCTCTGCGCCCGAAGGCAATTAGCAATGCAAGTCCAGCCACGGAGGGGGGCAGGACGATGGGCAGATCAAGGATCAACTCCAGCCATGTTTTGAATCTGAATTTCCAGCGCGCCAGCAGATAGGCTAATGGCGTCCCCAATATCACTGCAACCAATGTAGTGATGGAACTCGTGACCAGACTTAACTTAAGCGCCTGAAACGCCTGCTTTGAAAGCGCGTTTGCAAAGAAATCAGGAGCGATGGAACGATAGATCAACGCGATTAACGGCAGTGCAAAGAAGATGAGCAGAATCGAACTTGGGAGAAGGAATATCCATTTGGAATATCCTTTCCCAAAAACTCTGGCGGGAAAATTCTCGAAGTTTCTTCATATGAAAAAAAGTCGCGGGATATTTTCCCGCGACTTTCATTGTACTAAAAACTATTTGATTGGAGCAAATCCCCATTTGGCAAGAACAGCCTGGCCCTCTGCCGAAAGGACATATTCAATGAACTTCGCGGCCAGATCGGCATTTTCAGATTTAATGAGCAGCGCAATGGGATACTTGGCGATGACATTCAACTCTGCGGGGATTTCAATGGACTTCAATTCAGGTGCGGCGACTACATCTGACATATAGACGATACCCGCATCTGCTTCGCCAAGCTGGACTTTGGCAGCTACCTGCTTGACATTGTCTTCGTTGGATACGATGTTTGCCAAAACCTTGTCTTTGTACCCTGTTCCAAAGGAAGCGTCCATCAGGTCGAGCGCCTGACGAGCATACTTGCCGACGGGAACTTCTTCCGCTGCCAAAACAATTTTGATTCCAGGGTTGGCGAGGTCTTCCAGTTTCTCAAGCACAGCGGGGTTATCCACAGGCAGAATGACGACCAGCTTATTGGATAGAAATACTTGCGATACATCTGCACCAACGAAGGTACCTGTTACAAGAGTTTCCATTTCCTTGCTGCTGGCCGAGGCGAATACATCCGCAGGGGCACCTTCTTCGATTTGAGTCCGCAGGGCTTGGGAGCCTGCAAAGTTAAAAGTCGTGGTCACATTGGGGTGGGCAGCATCAAATGCGGCGCCGATTTCAGTGAAGGCATCGGTGAGGGAGGCGGCGGCGAAAACGGTCAGGGTTTGGGGCTGTGCTTTGGTGGCAGGAGCAGTCGTCGGGGCGGATGAAGCGCCGCAGGCTGTCAAAAAGATGGAAAATAAAAGAGTCAGGGATAATTGCCGCTTTATACTCATTGAGTGAGTATATCCCAGAAACGATGAGCTTTACAAGAAGTTTTTCTGGCTTTCATCCAGCCATTCGAGAGCAAATTTTAGCTGCTTCAAGCGCATTTCAAGACTCATGCGGTTGTATATCTGTTCGGCGGGCAATTCTGCGAGAGTAGCCTCAAGACGCTGAATGTGCGTGTCTGCTTCGGCGCGCTGCTGTTCGAACGCCTTCGTAATTTTTTTTGGGAAGTACTTTTTGAGAAAGTACAAACGCGTGATGAATTCCATGCGGATGGCGCGGGTGCCGCCGCCGCTGGGGGCGTTTAGCCACGCCAGAAAATTTGCTCTGCCTTGGTCGGTTATGCTGAGCAACTGGCGGGATGGAAGTTTCTCCTGTGCAATTTTCTCGGTGGATACATCGCCCTGTGCTTCCAGCCGCTTCAAAATTGCATACGCCTGACTCTGACTCAAATGCCAGACCTGACCCAAATCCGCATTGACGGTGCGGTGCAGATCGTAGCCGTGACCAGCTTCTTTGTAGAGCAAGCCAAGCAATGCCATTTCCGGGGAGAGTGTTCCAATGTGATGGGATTTTTTATCTGTCATATACTCACCAAAAGAGTAGTTTTATGCGGTCAGTATATCGCAAAATAATTTGTAAATGTGACAGCCGATAAAATAAGAACTTGCCAAGTCCCCATCATCTCTGGCTAGACCGCACTTGCATTGAAGTGTATTTTTACAAACAAGACAATTACTGCAATTAAGCATATAATAAATAAGGGTTGATTGCTCATAAGCTAAAAACCTTTTTACGAGAATAACTGCCAGACTCATTTGCGCCACAATCAAGTTATCAAACCGATAGAATGGAGTCCGCCATGCTTGAATACGTCAACCTTGATTTGGCTTTAGGGCTAGAGGAGTATAAAAAGCGATTACGACCATTACAGCAGCGCCTTTATGAATTAGAGCACGCGGTCTTCGACGCGAAAGTTCCAGTCATTATTGTGTTCGAGGGTTGGGCCGCCACAGGCAAGGGACGGCTGATTAGTCTGCTTGCAGAGCGATTGGATCCGCGCGGCTTCCGCGTTGTCCCGATCACACCGCCGCGCACCGCCGAACTGCGCTATCCGTGGATGTGGCGCTTCTGGCTCAAGATTCCTGCCCGTGGGCAAATGGTCGCGTTCGACACATCATGGTATCGCAGAGTCTTGATCGACCGCCTGAATAAGACGATCAACAAGGATGAACTGCGCGCCTCCTATCAGGACATCGCCGAATTCGAAGAAATGCTGGCGGCAGATGGAACGGTCATCCTGAAATTTTGGCTGCATATCGGCGAAGAAGATCAGAAGAAACGCATCAAGAAATTGCGCAAGGATAAGTTGACCGCCTGGCAGGTGGGAGAGGAAGATGAACTGCAAAACAAGCGCTATGAAAAATATGCGGGCTATGTCGAGGATATGATTGCGCGCACAGATTCGCCTCATGCCCCCTGGACAATTGTTGAAGCAACCGATCGATATTTCATGCGCATCAAGGTTTTTGAAACCATCATCACTGCACTCGAAGCGCGTCTGGGGCTATCTCCCACTTTGGGGGCGAAAGCTAAACGTCCACGTGTAGTAAAGGAAATGAAAGGAGCTGTCAATGCTTGAGCGACTTGATCTTACATTGGCAATGGAGCGCGATGAATACAACAAGCAGCTCAAGGCGTTGCAAGCTGAACTGCATGAGTTGGCTTTTCAAGTCTATGCACAGAAGCGGCCAGTGGTCATCGTCTTTGAAGGAATGGATGCCTCGGGCAAGGGCGGCTCGATCAAGCGCCTGACCGAACGTATTGATCCGCGCGGCTATGTGGTCTTGCCCATCTCCGCGCCATCGGGCGAAGATAGAGAGCGTCATTACCTGTATCGTTTTTGGCGGCGCTTGCCCGAACAGGGACAGATCGCCATCTTTGACCGCTCATGGTATGGACGCGTACTGGTGGAACGCCTGGAAGGGTTTTGCTCCGAAGCAGATTGGCGTCGCGCGTATAGCGAGATTAATCAATTCGAGCGTCAACTCACCGACTCTGGCACAGTCGTCTTCAAATTCTGGATGCACATCAGCAAGCAGGAACAACTGCGCCGCTTCCGCGAACGCACGAAGACGAATTACAAAACATGGAAGATCACAGATGAAGATTGGCGTAATCGCGGCAAATGGGAGGATTACATCACCGCCGCCGAAGAGATGCTGTTGAAAACGAGCACGCCCGATTCTCCCTGGACTCTGGTGGAAGCCAATGATAAATATTTTTCGCGCATCAAGTCCTTGCGCACGGTTGCAGAGAAGTTGCGGCGCGCGCTGAAGTGAAAGATCAATAATGAGACCCGAGTAAATACTAACAATACTGATTCAATTTTCAACTCCATCACCACAAATCCGCCGCAAGTTCTTTGGACTTGCGGCGGATTTTCTCTCAAAATTCCGAGTGGATGAGCCAATAGCCAGCGTAGGCAACCGCGATACGTCCAGACTGACTCTTCAGGCTCTTTCTCTTTAGGTCTCTATTGATTTGACTATTATTTTATTTAGATTCGGTTAAGTTAGGCAGGGCTTCATTACGCTGGCAATAAGAGTGTTTTTGCAGTTGATTCGATTTCCTGTTCCATTTTTGTTTTGCTCCACCCCAATTCCTTTGCGGCGATCTGTGCAACGGACGAGATAACTTCATCTCCCGGGTGACCCAACGTGCCGATGCCAGTTCTGCGGATCAAAATATCCATCAATGTACAGGCCATCTCTTCGCGGATGGCGTACACCACCTGCGCGGACATTTCACCGTCCGCGTTGAGCGGGGCGGCATACTGCTTATCTTTTTGGGCAAGAGACATAACCTTGGGGAGTTCTGTTCCATACATGCGGGCGAGATAATCAATTGTGTGCTCGGGGAATTCTGAGTAGGTTAATTTTGCCTGCTTGATAAACATTTCCATATCGCGGATCTCACAGCCTGTGAGATGCTGTTTTGCCGTCACCGATTTTGCCTTGCGCCCAAATTTCCTGCCAACGGTTTTCAAAACATTCTCTGCGAGGTTGCGGCTGGTGGTGTACTTTCCGCCTTCGACGGTGAGCATCCCTGCAAGCCCGTCCTGTTCGTGGTCGAAGATCTCGTATTTGCGTGAGGTCTTGTATACATCCTTGGTCTGGTCTTCAACCAGCGGACGCAATCCTCCGTAAGCGTAGAGAACGTCTGAGTAGTGGAGCAGGTTCGGGTTCCCGAAAGAGGCGTTGACTTCCGCAATGTACTCTTCGATCTTTTCACGGGTCACACAATATTTATCAGGGTCGCCGATGTATTCTCGGTCAGTCGTGCCGATTAACGTGTGTCCGCGCCATGGGATCAGGTTGCACGGTCTGCCCGTGGGAGTCAGCCCGCCGACAGCGGCATTGGCATTGGTGATCTTTTTCGTGATGATGTGAATGCCTTCCGAACGGCGGATATGCTGCGGCGCTTCGTTCCCGCGCGCGATGTTCAGAAGAATATCCGCCCACGGACCGCCGCAGTTGATGATCAATTTTCCACGCAGAGTGTGCGTGTTATTGCTCAATAGGTCGCGCACCACCACGCCGTTGATTCGTTTTCCATCGCGGACAAAATCTTCCACCTTGGCATAGTTCGCCACATCCGCACCGTACTTGACCGCGGACTTGATGAACGCCAGTGTCAGCCGCTCGGGGTTGAAATCGGCGCAGTCATAAAAAACGATCGCGCCTGTCAGCGTGTCCATCTTGACCACGGGTTCCATCTCGACCGCTTTTTCAGTGGACAACAAACGATGCCACGGAAGCCGCTTGCTTTTGTCCCAGGTGAAACCTTTATCGTAAGACAGAAGATCGTAAATAATCATGCCTGGTTCAAGGATGAGTTTGCTGCGCATCTTGATGTGGCTGTATAGCGGCACCAAAAACGCAAGCGGATACACAAAGTTCGGCGCAATATTTTCAAGTGTCTTGCGTTCCCTCAAAGACTCGCGCACCAGACCATATTCAAAATTGGCAAGATAGCGCAATCCGCCGTGGATGAGTTTGGACGTCGCTGATGATGTGCCCGCGCCGAAGTCGCCTTTCTCCACGAGCGCCACGGAGTATCCCTGTGATGCGGCTTCGTATGCCACCGCCGCGCCGCTGATGCCGCCGCCGATGACGATGATGTCGTAGGTCTTGTTGCCTGGATGTTCAATGAATCGGTTCATGTTGTTTCCTTTTCCATTCGTCCGCCAGATTTCGCAGTTTTGAATCGGCGTGGGCGAAAAAAAGTTTATATGCTTCGCAAAAATGATTGCGCCCGCTAAGCGCTGGATTTCGCAGTCGGTCTTTGGTGCAGCCGCCGCGGCATTGGGTCTTCCATTCGCAGGTGCGGCAATCGGTTGGCAGGTTAGATTTCATTTGTCCGAAGTTCGTTTGCTTGCGCGAGTTGAACAACGTTGGCAGAGGCGTTTCGAGCAGGTTGCCCAGCTTCCATTCAGGCTCCACAAAAAAATCACACGCAAACACGTCGCCCGTGTGTTCGATCAGCAAATACTCCCCGCACGTTTCGAGCAGCGTACACTCGGTGGGAGCAAAGCCCGCGTACTTGAAAAGGAGCGCCTCAAACCAGCGGATGGATGTGGTCGGGACTCCGTCCACAAAATCCGCGAGCCAGAGATCGAACAGACGCTTCAAAAATTCCCCATAGCTGGTCGCATCGACTGAAAAATTCGCCACGCTGTTGCCTTCTATTTCCACGCAGGGAATGAACTGCATAAAGTTGAGTCCCTGTGATTTGTGGAACTCGTAGATCTCATCGGGGAACTGCACCGAATAATTATTGACCACCGAAAGCACGTTGACTTCCACGCCGTGGTCGAGCAAAAGTTTGGATGCATCGAGCGCTTTGCTCCACGAGCCATGTCCGCCGCGGTTCTTGCGATAATGATCGTGGATGTGTTCAGGTCCATCGATCGACAAGCCCGATCAGGAAGTGATAATCGCGAAAGAATTTCGCCCATTCATGATCGATCAACACGCCGTTGGTTTGCAGTCCGTTGGAGACAGATTGTCCGCGCCCGTGCCGCGTCATCAAGTCCACGGCTTTGCGGTAGAACGGCAGACCCATCAAGGTCGGTTCGCCGCCCTGCCAGCCGATGGAGATTTGCGGCACGTTCTGTGCCATCAACTGCTGGATCATCGCTTCAAGAACTGCATCACTCATGCGAGTAGTGCGGCTGGGATACTGGTTCAGTTTTTCGATATAAAAGCAGTACTCGCAGTCCAGGTTGCAATCTGGACCTGCGGGCTTGACCAGCACTTCGGTAATGGGGCGGCGGAAGAATGGGAGCATAGATAGTGGGTAGTGGACAGTTGTTGGTAGTTGGTGGCTGTTAGTCGTCTATGGTCTATCGTCCATGGTCTGTCGGCACCAGTTCTTGGAAATCACTGGTGATGTCTGCCAGATCTTTATAGAGCGGCTTGAGTTGAGAATACATCTTGCGATAGATGCGGTTGTAGAGTTGCTCGTACAGGTCGCGGTTGCGGGGAATGGGATGGATCACTTCGCGGATGCTCGTCATGCCTGCGACGGCGGCTTCGTAATTGGAGTAGTAGCCGAGACCAACGGCGGCGTTCATCGCTGCGCCCAACATGCCTGTCTCATTGACGCTGGGAACTTCAACGGGCAGGTTGAACACGTCCGCGGTGATCTGCAAAGCGGTGCGGCTTTGGGAGCCGCCGCCTGAGACGCGCAGTTTGGTGAAGGGACGACCGAGCTTGTCCGTGGTGATCTTCGCGCCGTCTTTCAACGCAAAGATGATGCCTTCAAGCACGGCGCGGTAGAGATGGGCGCGCGTGTGCCTGTCCGAAAAGCCGATGACTGCGCCTTTGCCGTACTCGTCGCAGTAGACTCGGTCTGGGCTCCAATAGGGTTGGAGCATGAGTCCGTTTGAGCCAGGCGGGATGTCTTGTATCATCTCTTCAAAGAGCGCCTCAGGCGAGACTCCGCGCTCGGCTGCGAGTTGGACTTCCTGATGACCGAATTGTTCTTTGAACCAACTGACCAACCAGAAGCCGCGGTCAATGGGAATCTCGGTGCAATACGTGCCAGGGACTGCGCCAGGGTATGGCGGCAGATAGGGGAGCAGGTCAACCGATTTGGTGCTGACTGCATTTACCGTAGCGCAGGTGCCGAAGCTCAAATAGCCGATGTCGGGCGTGAGTGTGCCGCTGCCGAGTACTTCGCAGGATTTATCGCAGGAGCCAGCCGCGAGCGGAATCCCTTCGGGGATGCCTGTTTCGAGTGAGGCTTGTTTGGTGACCTTGCCGATGGTCTCTCCCTGCACAACGAGATCGGGGAGTTTATCCTTCTCCATCGGGAAGGCGTACCAGATGATGTCGTTCTTCTTTGCCCAGCCGAAATCCTTGCGGTTGATGGGGATGTAGCCAAAGTTACTGCCGCGTGACTCAGCGGCAACGCCTGTGAGTTGATAATGGAAGAACCCCGAAAGCAGAACATACTTGTGAGTCTTCTCCCACACATCGGGCTGGTGCTGGCGAATCCAATTCGAGAAGCATTTGCGGTTGAGCGTGTCCACGACGCCGTACAAGCCGATGGCTTTCAATCCGTATTCCAGCCAAAAGGGCGCGAACTTGGATGTATCTGCCATGCGCTGATCGAGCCAGTGGATGGCGGGACGGAGTGGCTTTCCGTCCCGATCCAGATTGACATACACGCCGCGCTGCGTGGTGAGAGTCACCGCTTTGATATGCTCGCGCAGGGATTCGTTGCGGGCGAGAAGTCCCTGGCTGGCTTCGCAGAATTTTTGCCAGAAATATTCGGGGTGCTGTTCGTGGAATCCTGGCGCGGGGACAAAGTAGGGTTCGATGGGGATTTTGATCATGTCCACCAGCGTACCAGCCGTGTCGAAGAGAGCACAACGCACGGACTGAGTCCCAGCGTCAAAGACGAGGATCAGGTCAGAGTTTAAGTGCGAAGCGGTTTTCATATCCAATTACCGTTTGAGTTCGTCGGGTAAATTCAATCCAAGCTGTGAACCTGGATTCATGATGTTGTTGGGGTCAAAGTGATTCTTCAAAGTACGAAGCACATCCATTTCATTTTTGCCGAGGAAGCCTTCGATCCATTGGTGCATGAGCCGACCGACGCCGTGATGGTGGCTGGGTGAGCCGCCCGCTTTGACCATCGCATCCACGAGTGCTGTGCGATATTTGACGTAATCTTCCACGCTGCCTTTGATGCCGAAGATGAAATACAGGTTGCTGCCATACGGGTAGAAGTGGCTCATGTGGCTGATGCAGAGCGTGCCTGGCACGGTGTGGGCGTAGGCGAGCACCGCGTCGTGGATGTGATGGATGTTGTCCCACTTGACGGGAGTTTCGACGGTGTCCATGATGACATCGTAGTCGCTGATGGCTTCGCCAACGAGAAAAGTTTCGTAGCGGTCTGTCTCCCAATTTCTTGCAAAGCTGCCGCCGATGCTGAGCGCGCCATGCTTGCCGACGATCTTTGAGATCTTGCTCTTCACCATTTTGGTGAAATCTTTTTCGCCTTCCACTGTACCCATCAGGACACAGCGCTTCTTGGGTTTGTAGCCGAGCATGTCGATCAACTTCTCCACGATCGGAGGCTGGGGATACATTTGGAAACCGTGATCGGTTTCGTGCGCGTCGGAGAGGCGGAAGACAGCGGGCAGACCGAACTGTCCCTGACAAACTTCACGCACGGCACTGACGGCGCTTTCCCAATCCTTGAACATGTAGCCGAAGTATTGGCGGTTCTCAGGCATGTAGCGGAAGACCTTGATGGTCAGTTCGGTCAGTACACCGAACACGCCTTCACTGCCCTTGAGCATATCCAAAATGCGCGGACCCGTTGCGGTACTTGTGTAGTCATGTGTGCTGATGATGCCTGCGGGCGTGACCATCTCCATCGAGAGGACAAGGTTGTACGGTTCGCCGTAATAAGTGGAGGCTTGTCCGCTGCCGAGGGTCAGCACCCAGCCGCCGACGCTGGAAAGTTCAAAGGACTGTGGGAAATGTCCGTTGGTGAAGCGATGCACGGTGTGGAATTTCTCTGGCGCGTTGTTGAGCGCATCTTCGAGCTGCGGTCCCATGCAGCCCGCCTGCACGCGGCAGGTATGGTTGAGTTCGTTGACTTCGATGACCTTGTTCATGTGCGTGTTGAGTACGAGCGTCACGCCTTCTTTTTCAGGCTTGAAGCCCATGTTGCAGGATGAGCCGCCGCCATAAACATAGATCGGAACTTTCTTCTCGTCGCATAATTTGACGATCTTCTGCACATCATGCTTGTCACGCGGATGAACCGCCGCACCCGTAATCTCGTGCAGGATCCCGCGCTTCAGGGCGACCATCTCCTCTGCGAGTTTGCCGTAACTATATTTCACGCGGTTGTAGTCGTCGCATTGCACATTCTCCGCGCCGACGATGCCGATGATCTCTTCGATGATCTTCGTATCGAGATTGGATTTCGGGATGTCGTTCAGAAGCTGGTTGCCGTCCTGCTTGTTGGTGAAGTAGTTGTCGTCCAGTTTCAGATCGCGCTTGATCTGTTCGTAATATTGCCAGCTCGGCACTTTGACTTGATCCTGCCGTCCTTCCTTGACGATGGAACGGTACGAGCCAGGCACGGGGGGAGTGTTGGTCCAATCGGGGGTGAATTTTTTGTCGGTCATGGGTGAGTCTCCTAGGTATGGTTGGTTTTAGTGCGGTATACAGGGATACAAGTACACACGTACACAAGTTGAGTTCAAGCTTGTTTACCTGTGTACTTGTTTACATTTTTACTTTCTCCAGCCTTCACGATTTTCTTTCATCTGCGATTCCCATTCGTGGAATTTGCGCTTCATTTCCTCGATGACGTCTGGGTGGTTGTCCTTTAGGTTGTAACTCTCCTGTGGGTCGGATTCGACATCGTAAAGCCAGGGTGCTTGCGCGCTGCCCGCCGAACCCCAGAATTTATCGAGCGGCATGGGCCAAACGTAGGTGTGGATGCGGGGAATGAATTTCCATCTGCCCGCGCGGATGGCTTCGAGGCTTTCGTTGTGATAGAAGTAGAAAACATCGTGCGGGGATTCTTTTTCCACCCCAGTGAGCAGACCGCTGATGTCCTTGCCATCAATGATGCGGTCTTTGGGAAGTTCCACGCCAGCGAGTGCAAGGCAGGTTGGGAACCAGTCAATGTTCATGGCGGGAGAGTCGCAGACCGTGCCTTGTGGAATTTTCTCAGGCCAGTGCGCGATCATCGGGATGCGATAGCCGCCTTCATAACTTTGTCCCTTGCGCCCGCGGAACTTGCCCGCGCTGCCGTTGTACCAGGCGCCGTTGTCGCTGGTGAAGATGACGAGGGTGTTCTCCCATTGTCCGTTTGCTTTCAGGGTCTTGACCAACTCGCCGAGACTCCAGTCGATCTCTTCGATGGTGTCGCCGTACAGTCCGCCTTTGGATTTGCCGCGGAAATTTTCGGAGGCGTGCAAAGGTTGGTGTGGATAGGTGTGGGCGAAGTACAGGAAGAAGGGCTTATCTTCTGCTTGCTCAATGAACTCGATGGCTTCGCGGGTGTACAAGCCTGTCAGTTTTTCCATCTCCGTGAAGTCAGGCGACAGGCATTCATTGTCCCGATACAACGCGAAGTCTTTCATATCATTGCTGTGCGGCACGCCGAAGAAGTGGTCAAAGCCGAAGCGCAAGGGATGATATTCCGAGTAAATGGGAAACTCACCGAGATGCCATTTCCCGACCATGCAAGTTTTGTAGCCGACGTTCTTCAGTGCCTTGGCGATGGTGACTTCCTTTTCAGGGATGCCGCGCGGTTTCGGCTCGTTGTTGTAGTCCATCAACCCGAGCCGCGTGAGGAACTTGGCAACTTCCCAGCGGAACCTGCCCCAGAAATCCTCCAGGCGTGAGTCGACGGGAGGGCGGTGTCCCGCGCGTTTTGCGCCGAGCACCCATCCCAGCCCTGCGCGTTCGGGGTAACGTCCCGTCAGCAAGCCGAAACGGGATGGCGTACATAGCGAGTTACAGGCATAGAACGAAGTGAACTTCACGCCGCCTTGCGCCAGTTGATTAATATGCGGCGTGTTCATCACCGTGTTGTCGTATGGCGGCAGGTCACCGTACCCGAGGTCATCACAGTTGATAATGATGATATTCGGCTGGGTGTTGCGTTTGGATGTGGATTGCTTTTTGTCACTCATGGTCAGCTCTTTTTATTTCCAACCGCCAAGATTCTCTTTCATGCTTTTCTGCCATTGTTGGAAGATAGCTTCCATCGCTTCCACGATATCTGGATGCTCGCGCCTTAAGTTGTAACTCTCCCCGGGGTCAAGCTCGAGGTTATATAACCATGGGGCTTCGAGGCTGTTCTCCGATTTCCAATGTTTATCCAGCGGGATGGGCCACGCCATGGTGTCAATATCGCGGATGTATTTCCACTTTCCCATGCGGACTGCTTCCAGTTCCTTGTTGTGATAAAAGAAGAGACAATCATTCGGGTCACGCTTTCCGTTGCTGGTCAGCAAGCTGAGGATGTTCTTGCCATCGATGACGCGGTCTTCGGGCAGGTCCACGCCTGCCAGCGACAGAAGAGTTGGAAACAGATCTATATTCATAGCTGGTTCCGAGCAGATACTCTTGGCTGTGATTCCCTTTGGCCAGTGGGCGATCATTGGGACGCGGAAGCCGCCTTCGTAACTTTGCCCCTTGCGTCCGCGCAACCCTCCGGGACTGCCGCAGTATCCAGGACCGTTGTCGCTGGTAAAGATCACGAGTGTGTTGTCTGCTACGCCGTTTTCTTCCAGCGCACGCATGACTTCTGCCACGCTCCAGTCGATCTCTTCGACACAGTCACCGTATAAGCCGCCCATCGATTTGCCTCTGAAATTTTCCGAGGCGTATTGAGGTGTGTGCGGGTACGTGTGGGCGAAGTAGAGAAAGAAAGGCTTATCTTTGGAATCGTGGATGAACTGCACGGCTTCGCGGGTGTACAGGCCGTGAGTTGATCCATTTCGGTGAAATCTGGTGAGAGACATTCTTCGTTTCGATATAAGGCGAAATCTCTCATGTTGTTGGCATGCGGCACGCCGTAGAAATAATCAAATCCATGTCGAAGCGGGCTGTATTCGGGATAGACCGGGAATTCTCCCAAATGCCATTTTCCTACCAGCCCTGTGCGGTATCCAACGGTTTGCAGTGCCTGACCAATGGTGATCTCTTCCTCAGGGATGCCGCGCACTTCAGGGAGAGTCCCGAAATCCCAAAAATGTAATTTCGACAGGTAGCTGACAAACCACCACCTGAAATATTGATCATTGAATTTGGTCCACCAGTTCGCATTGTCTACGGCGGTGGTTCGGGGACCGATATGTTTGGCAAGCAGCAACGATCCTAACCCTGCCCGCTCCGGATACCTTCCTGTCAGCAGCCCGAAGCGCGACGGGGTGCAGAGCGAATTGCAGGCATAAAAAGAGTCAAACTTCACACCGCCTTCCGCAAGTTTATCTATATTGGGTGTTTGGATTGATTCGCTGCCAAACGAGGAAAGGTCACCATAACCAAGATCATCACAGTTGATGATGATAATGTTCGGGCGTGGAGCATGTTCAGGGTTCATTGACCAGCCTTGGGGTCGTGTGAAGCGGCGATCTCCTTCCGCAGGGCATCATGCGAGTTGCGTGTGATCGGGTAGCGGAAGAGGATCGGCACGCAGATCAGCATCGCCACGGCGGGAATGACCGCGTAGAAAAATCGGATGCCGAATAATGCTGTTTCGGTCTGTGCCGCGTTGGGGATGTATCCAGACCATTGCAGTGCCCAGCCAGGGACAGCGACGCCAAGTGCAAAGGCGAATTTGGTCAGGAAGTTGGAGATGCCGTAGTAGATGCCTTCGCGGCGTTTGCCCGTCATCTTTTCGTCGTATTCGATGACGTCGGGCATCATGGCATACGGCAAAACCCATTGCGTTGAAAAGCTGATGCCGAGCACAACGGCGACGACATAGACCCAGGGAGTGGGATGATGCGGCAGGAAAAAGAAGGCAAGTAAAAAGGTGATGGACGCGAGCGTTAATCCGAGGGCGTAGGTGGGACCTTTATCGATTTTGTCTGCGAGTAATTTTGCGGGGACGGAGAATAAGCCTGTCATGATGAGCGAGCCGATCATGATGAACGTGAGTTGGCTTGCCATGCCAAGTTGATATTGAATGAGGTATGGAAGCAATGCCGCCTGTACGGTGAAGGCAAATCCGCCCAGCATGAAAATGACCATCAGGATGACGAAGGGTTTATTCTTGAAACACAATTTCACCGCCTGCCATACATGCATGTCGGTGGGTTCTTCTTTGGTTGAGTAGTTTCTTTGATGGAGAAGGTGGTGATGAGAAGCGTGGTCATTGCGATGGCGCCAAACGCCGCGCCTGTTCCGCTCCAAGCCCCTGCGCGGCTCAATCCCATGCCCATGAACAATCCCACCAGCACGGTGACAAGTCCTGCGCCGAGGATGTATCCAACAACGGCGTTGACGCTTTTGTATAGCGCGAGGCTTGAGCGTTCCTGATAATCGTGAGTCACTTCGGCGATCAATGACGCATAGGGAACGACCGCCATGGTCACAAAAGTATCTTTTAGCCAGAAGGTGAGCATCACAGCAAAAAAGGCGGTGACGCCAGTCAACCCATGTGGCAGGGAAAGTTGAATCCAACTGCCAATGGCAATGGGGACGGCAGCGATTAGCATATAGATGCGGCGGCGACCAAAGCGTGAGCGGGTTCGATCTGACCAATATCCAAACAGCGGATCATTGATCGCATCCCAGGTTAACTTGGCTACGAGAAGGGCGCTTCCTACCAGCGCAGGGCTGATGCCCGCCACGTCGGTATAGTAGAAGAGCAGGAAAAAATCCATGGCTGCGCGCAGGGTTGTGAACCCCAACTCAGCCAGGGCAAAACGGAACTTATAGCCAGCGGATAATTTCTGATCCAAGGTGTACCTTCCTTTTGCTTATCGGTTTTGTAGACGTATCTAAAACCATAATAGCAGGAAGGAAAGTGCTTGTCGTCAAAAATTATAAATTTAGACTGTTTGGACCGTGGACAGTAGACGGTAGACGGTGAACTGCGGACGATAGAAGGTCGATTACGGTCTACGGTCTATCGTCCATGGTCTGTTTTCTGTACCCCGAAGGAGTTGTCCCCGTTTGTTGTTTGAAAATTGTATTGAAGGATTGCTTGGAGCCGAACCCCACCTGAAACCCAACCGCGAGCGTGCTCTCCTCGGGCTTGTTCACCAAAATCGACTTCGCCTCTTCCACGCGGTACTGGTTGATGTAACTTGCGAAATTCATTCCCAATAGATCATTGATGAATTCCGAAAGCTGGTGCGGGGTGATGAACAACATCGCCGCCACTTCATCCAACTTCAAATCGAACTGACGGTAGATCTTTTCCTCTTCCATTAATTCGCGCAGGCGGGCGATGATCTTGTCGCGGCTCAGTCCTTGGATAAGCGACTTTTTGTAGCGCTCCTGTTTTTGTTCACGCGCCACCAGTTGATAAAAGTCAGGGTAGCGGTTCTCGAACAGCAGATAGACGATTCCTGCAATGCCGATGAACAGAATACCGAAATTCATCACAACACGGTTGGCAGTGATGAATCCCGCCGCGATCAGGAGCATGTTGACCATGTACAGGATCACGATCGCGCTGGAGATGAGCACAGGTTCGCGGGTTGCCTCGCTGTTTACAAAGCGCGTTTCCAGCCGCAGCAACATCCCATATTGGATGAGGGCAACAATGACTCCTGCGAGGATGAGGTATGAAGCGGCGTACTGTGTTGGGTTGGAAAATACATCGCGGATCACTGCCTGACTTTGAGCCTGATTCACGAAATAGAACCAAGGTCTCCCCGAGGAAGACGACGACTGCGGGCAGGATCTGAATTTTGATGCGTGTGGGAATTTGTCCGCCAGGGATAGAAGAACATAAAGTAGCGGATGTAATTGAGCGGCCCAGAAAGGAACAAGAGCGTTACGAACAGATACAACAGAAATGGATACTGCAAATGAAGGTCTTGGGTTACAAAATAAAGCTGCAAGGTTTGCAATCCCACCAGCAGGTCACGTACCACTCGAAACAGGAAGGAGCGTCTCTTATTCCTGCGGGTGAGATGTAAAAGCGCCGTGTAGAAGGTCAACACGGCGGCAATGGCAATCACGATGGAAGCTGTTTTCGATAGGAGGTTCATCAACCATCCAAGTGTATTGCATATATGTGGAAATTAGCAACCTATTTTTAAAATTGAAACTTTCATTGCCCCGTTATACAGCTTGTGATGTCAAATGATATTGCTGCTCTGCCCGGCCACGACGGGGAGTACCCGCGAAGCGTAACTATTTACCTACTGACTATGAGTTGATTTTGTGTCTTTTGAGATTTTTTTCCTGTAAAGACTGGCTCATTTTATGTGCGCCGCGGAGACTTCGGGGTCAAGCAGCACAGCCGTTGACCTTGAAGCCAGTGTGGCGGTCACGTCTGTTTTGAATCGGGAGAGTTCTTCGTTGCTGACAAAGGCTGGGTTGGCTTTCCGTAAATTTTGAAGATTCTCCTGATCGTCTCCGTGATCTCTGTGGTAAGAGTTTTTTACCCCATCTTTTTAGTCACTCTTCAAAACTGGAAAGATCGTTTCGGGTTGCAAGCGGCAGACATACCGTGAACGTAGTGCCCTTGCCTGCGTCACTCTCGACCTCGATGCGGCCCGCGTTTGCCTCGATCAATTTTTTACTGAGCGCAAGCCCCAGACCGATGCCTTTGGCCTTGGTGGTAAAGGCGGATCGAAAATTTTATGCAGGTTTTCGGATGGGATGCCAATGCCGTTATCGCAGATATCAACACGAACCATGCCGCCTTGAAGCGCCGCGCTGATGGTCAACTTGCCGCCTGCTCCGCTTGTCGCGGTCATGGCCTGGCAGGCGTTGACGATCAGGTTGCCAAAGACTTGCATCATCTGGCGCGGGTCAACATAAACTTTAGGCAGGCCGGTTGGGATATCCAGAGTCACTTTCACTGACTCAAGCGGGGCTAATTTTTCCAGCGTTTGATCAACCAACTCGGAAGGAACAATTTCAAGGTCGGCAGAGATCGCGCGTCCAAAGTCAAAAGATTGTCGATAATTTTTCCGCGTTCCAAACTTCCTCCCCGATCATGTTGAGATATTGTTTCAACTCATCTGTTGCATCAGCTGTACCATTTTAAGTAGTAGACCGCACTATTGATAACAGACAACGGGTTGCGAAGTTCATGACCCACACTTCCTGCCAATTCGCCCATGACAGTCAGTTTTCCCTGCCGCACAAGTTTTTCCTGCGCATCGCGCAGTTCGCGCGTGCGTTCTTCGACGCGCTGTTCGAGACTGGTATTAAGCTGACGGATCTCTTCCACGGCTTGTTGACGTTCAGTAATATCGTGTGTGACTCCTGTAACTTTATCGGATTGCCATTTGTATCTCTGACTGAATTTCCTATTACTTGTAATGTCCTTTTTTGGGTGGAGTTTCGTGGAATAATATCAAATATTATATCGATTGGTTTATCGCTTTCAATTGCATCAACAAGCGCCTGATTAACCCTTTCTGGTTCAATAAAACATTTCGTAACTTCTTCCAGCGTGAAAATATCGCTTTCCACATTAAAGCCATACAGTTTTTTGCCTCACAGAATCTTAGTATGTACCGTTTGTTACGTTATATTCCCAACTACCAATGTGGCTAACATTCTGTGATTTTTTTCAAAGTGTTCATTGAGCCACCTCTGTTCTTCCTCGGCTTGCTACGTTTCAAGTTCGCCAGCGGCGCGGACAGCCACCAGTTTTAGAATCAGTTTCGGCCGTACGCTGACTCGCAGGCCAGAATGGCTTTCGCCCAGACAACCATCAAGCCGATGGGGTTTCCTTGTGAACTCCAGAGGGT
>NZ_JADJSO010000060.1:0-32712 GCF_016711665.1 Candidatus Villigracilis saccharophilus | reverse complement strand
GCATGATGATATGCTGCCGTATGTGGAAAGTGATGTTATTGATAACAGTTATCAAGTCACAACTTGTGATCAGGTGCAAAAGTGGGTCGACGAAGTCAAGGGTAGAGATTGATGGATAGCGTCAAAGGATGAAGATAGTAACGCAGACAATTGAGCCCGCATAATTCCGTTCAAAAACCCGGCGTGTTAGGTCAGGGTAGCAACCGTCCTGGCAAAATGCCGGGGCTGTTGCCGCGATTTGAAACGCTGGCGGTTAACACAAGATCCTGATGCGGGATGGTTGTCCTCTTTGGCATCCTCAACAACAAATATATCGCCACCCAACCTCCATTCCTTTCCAGTGATTATTTTGATCCGCGTTTGCTGCATGACCTCGCAAATGGACTGCAGAAATTACAAGTGGTGTCTGCAATGGTGATGGTCTCGTTACGCTTTTATCACAGGACGCAGCCAGCTTGGCAAATTACTAGCGTTGATTGATTTTCCATTTGTTGATGATGGCAAATTCGAGTTCGGGTTGTGTATGACAAAGCGCATCAGTCTGCGCTCGTTCCGCCTGTGGAAGTTGCGGCATGATGATCATGCGCGTGCATGAAGGCGTGGGTGCTTTTGGAAGATCTTTGACGATATAAAGCTCAGATGATGGGTTTGGCCTCGCCGCAGCCTGCCAAAGCCCTGCCTGAGATCGTTGTGATAAATGAAGAGGAATTCAATAAACGGGTGGCCGGAACTTGTGAGGTCGATCATCAAAGGATCAAACGCCTCAGGAAACTGCTGATGATTCGGCTGGATAGTAAAAAGTACACCATGATCTAAAAAGGAGAAACCATGGGACATAAAGGTGTTAGTCAACGCAAACCTAAAAATCTAAATTGTCTTCCAATGTCAATGCGCACGCGAACAAAAATTCGTCAGTGCAGACACTTGTAAAAGATACCGGCGCGGCTCTCAGCAAGGATGGAGCGAAGAGAACCGTCTGATGGATCGAATAAAAAAGATAGAAAAGGAAAGTGTGGAAGTTTGGATTTAGATCGAAGTCCTCTGGCTTCGATGTGAAGTTTATCGTTTTAGCGTGATCAAGGAGAGATAACAGTGAAACTGAATTTGATCTTTATAGTTATGGATCTGCTTACATTGCTCGCCTATCCATTCTTTTTTACATATAGCAAATTTCACCAGGTGCCAAAACCAGCAGAGCCGCGCGTTCCAGCCGACTTTGTAAATTGTCGCTTAATAAGCGGAAGAATTTTAAATCAATTGGAGGAATTATCATGAAAGGTTACGTACAAAAATATCGAAAGTATCTCCGTCAAGAATGAGAATTTTCGTCAGGCACTTTATACGGCTAAAAATTGTCAGCTCGTAGTTATGGCGTTGAATCCGAAAGAGGAAATTGGAATGGAAGTGCACAGCTTGATCAGTTCTTTCGTGTGGAGGAAGGAGTAGGCGAAGCAGTTCTCGATGGCATTCGCAAGATGATCAGCGCGGCTTTGCGGTGCTTGTCCCAGCCGGGACGAAATCACAACATTAATGTCCGCCACGACTCCAATGAAACTCTATACACTCTATTCACCGCCAAATCACCGCGACGGAGTTATTCATCGGACCCGCGCCGAAGCCGAGAAAGATGATGAACAATTCGACGGTAAAACTACGGAATAAAGTTTACAAGGAGAAATCTCATGAATAAACAAGCAGGTTTATGGATCGACCATCGCAAGGCTGTCATCGTACTGATCACTGACGAAGGTGAAGAAGTGCAGAAGGATTGTGTCCGGTATGGATAAGCATGTCCGCTTTTCGAGCGGTGACGCATCAGAGTCGGGTCGACTGAAGATGTGCGGGATCGTCAATTTTGGAAACCATCTTAATGATTACTACGACAAAGGTCATTGAATATCTTCGCGATGTGGACACCATTCAGATATTTGGGTCGGTGAAGCAAAAAGGTGAGCTCGAAAAACGCATTGTGCATGAAGGACTCAAGGGAAACATCCTTGCCATTGAAGCCATGGATAAAATGACAGATCACCAGATTTCCCGGGCGAAAGTTCGGGAACGATTTTTAGCACATAACAGGATGTATGAATCGAGTTGGCTCATTATTGCTTGCAGAGATCTGACTGAGTATTGAGTCAAAGTCTTCCATAATTTTTGAGCGTGTATGGTTCGCATTCTTAATGCAACAAGAACTATCAACGCTATTAATGCGCAGTGGAGTTTTGTAGAAAAATCGTATATGGAAGGTTTGACTTTTTCAAACCATGTAATAAATACATGAAAGTGAGTCACGGTGCGTACACAAACAATTCGATTTCCAAATCAACAGGCGCTCTGCGTCTTTCCAGACCAACCTTCAGACCTTGTGCGGGCGGTCTCTGAATTGGGGTTGGATAAAAATTATCCGGTTATTGTTCTGATCGGTGGGAATATTGATGAAGAACAAGCAGTTGTGACCCGCCTTGCCATCCACTCAATTGCCAGAGCTGCGGAGGACATGAACGCGTTGATCGTTTGCGGGGGAACGAACATGGGGTTATGGCTGAGATTGAATGATACGCTAGCAAAACCATTGGAAATTTCTTTGGTAGGAATAACACTTGAAGACTTAGTGACTGGCCTGATGGCCCTCGAAGTATCAAATTTTTATGGTGGGGGAAAAAGCGCTGGCAACTAGCACCTTATTATTCTCATTTTATACTTGTCCCAGGTAATCAATTTGGAGATGAATCTCCATGGATCACGAATGCGGCAACCCTCCTGTCCAACGGGCAGAAATCTGTGACGATATTGATCAACGGGGAGAGGTCTCTCGCAAAGATATTGAACTGAGTTTGCGAATAGCCGTGGGTTATCGCTCTGAGCGGTACGGGGCGTCTTGCTGATGAATTAGCGGCGCAGCCGGATCGTCATGAATTGATCTTCATTGTGCCGGCCAACGCTGAAGAGAAGATCTCTGAGGTTGTTCAGGCCGTGCTGGCCTGATTTGTGTTTGGAGCAGGTGACAATAAAAATGGAATTCGACGAACAAAATTCTGCTTATTCCATGTGCTGTGCATGGGCACGTATCGGACATCCATTCATTTCTGGATGAATATCAATAGAACGATAGTTTTGGTACAAAATCAGCCCAATTGCTGCGAAAGATATTCCTGCAAACGCATGCCTTCAATTTCGATCTGCTCAACAAGCATCGAGGCCTCGCTACTTTTTTTCTGTTTTCCACATGCTTCAAGTTTTGCGGCCAGAGCGGATATTGGTCCAGCATTGAAGTTCAAGGATATTCCCTTTAGGCTATGAGCATACCTTCCCAATATTTCCATATCCTCTGCTTGCAATGCAGACCTCAACTCTTACATACGATCAGGCAAATGATCCTGAATTCCTTGCACATCTCATTCATAAAGACACGGTCCCCGTCAAAACGGTATAAAGCTCCTTCAAGGTCGGCGGGTAATTGATCGGCAGGGGGAATCTGATTGCACAACAGGAGCAGGCTCAGGCGCGATAGGAAACGCATTTTCTCCACCCCAATCATCGTCAATATTTTCTTTCAAAACAGTTCTTTCAACGGAAGAAAAATCCTTCACAGGTTCCGATGAATTTTTTTCAGGAGGCATCCTGTGTCCAACGATCAATGGCATTGAAGAGTACGCGCGGTTCAAGCGGTTTGGTGACATAGTCATCCATGCCTGCGTCAAGGCAACGATCGCGGTCACCACTCATCGCATGCGCAGTCATGGCGATGATGGGGATATGCTGGCCATTATTTTGTTCCCAAGTACGCATCTGCTGCGTGGCCTCAAATCCATCCATATCGGGCATTTGAACATCCATCAGCACCAGGTTGTATTGAATGACTTTTATTTTTCCAATGCTTGCAAGCCATTATTCACAGCATCCACCGAGTACCCTGCTTTTTGCAGCAATACCATTGCCAGTTTCTGATTGATCGGATTATCTTCAGCCAGTAAAAGGCGCAAGCCAAATTTCTTTTGTTCCGAGATCGTGTGGCGTGTAATGATGCGCGGCGATGGTTCTTCTTTGCGGCCCAACACGGCCACAATGGCGTCAAATAACATTTGCTGTTTTACAGGTTTGAGTAAATAGCCGAGCATCCAAGTGCTTCGAGGCGGACTGCATCTCCACGCTGCCCCATTGAGGTGAGGATCAGGATCTTGATATCCTTCAATACTGGATCGCTCTTGATCGCGCGGGCGGTCTGTTCTCCATCCATGCCGGGCATTTGCATATCCAGCAGAACGACATGATACGGATCATCCGCGCGTTGGGCATTGCGAAGAACTTCAATGGCTTTGCGCCGCTGGAAGCTGTATCTACTCGAGAACCCACTGCCTCGACATTCTTTGTGAGCACCATGCGGTTGGTCTGGTTATCATCTACAATCAGGATGCGCGCATGTGTCAGATTGACGGGACCAAATACGAGCGGGGCTGTTCCGCGTTTCTCGAGAGGCTGTTTCTCAAATTGGATGTCAAACCAGAATGTGGTGCCAATGCCCGGAGTACTATACAGGCCGATCTTACCGCCCATAATTTCAACAAGTTGTTTTGAGATCGTCAGTCCCAAACCAGTTCCGCCGTATGTGCGCGTGGTGGAGCCATCAGCCTGGGTAAATCTTTCAAATACAGCGGCTTGACGTTCATAAGGAATGCCTATGCCTGTGTCCTGCACTGAAAAGTGGACTGTGGCGTGATGTTCGGTCTGTTCAAGAGTTTCAGCGCGAATGACGATCTCGCCTTGATGTGTGAATTTAATGGCATTGCCAACAAGGTTGACCAGAATCTGTCTGATGCGGCCGGGGTCGCCGCGCAAACTGGATGTGATTTCCGGGTCGATCAGACAGGCGATCTCAAGTCCCTTTTCGTGTGCGCGTTTGGCAAGCGTATACGCCACATCTTCAACTGCATTGCGCAGGCTGAAACTGATCGCTTCAAGATCAAGCTTGCCCGATTCGATTTTGGAGAAATCAAGAATATCGTTGAGCAGGGATAGAAGTGCCTCAGCGCTATGAAGCGATGTTTGCAGATAATCCCTCTGTTCAGAATTGAGCTGTGTATCCAGCGTAAGTTCAAGCATGCCCATGACACCGTTCATGGGTGTGCGAATCTCATGACTCATATTGGCGAGGAATTCACTCTTGGCGCGGTTGGATTCTTCGGCTTCGCGCTGGGCGCTTACCAGTTCCGAAATATCATGATACATTGCCAGTGTACCCGTCTTCTGTCCATCCACAAATACCGGCACGCCAAAAATCTCAACATCCACTAGAGAGCCGTCCTTGCGTTTACGTTTTGATATGGCATGAACCGCTTGATCCTTAACAGCAAGTGTATAACTGGATGCTTCTTGATATGTTTTCGGATCAGTGATCAGAGAATCCAGATTGGTCCCAAGGATTTCCGGAACCAGCATAACCATATAACTGCTCAAACGCAGGATTGCTGGATACGATCTTTTCTTCATTATCAAGCACAACGATCGCAACCGGACTGTTTTGCACCAATGATTCAAAGTATTGTTTCTCGCGCGCCAGATCACTGGTAATCCTTTTGCGATCTGTAATATCACGGAGAATGGCAGTATAAAATTTATCATCACCAAACTGCCACTCAGCCAGTGAAAACTCGATCGGGAATTCACTACCATTCTTATGACGGGCTTCGAGTTCAACGGTCTTACCGATAACATGAGGATTCCCGCCTGCCTGCATGCGCGCTAATCCTGCCAGATGACCGGCGCTATGATGCGGCGGTATGATCAGCGTCAACGACTGACCACTGATCTCGGCTTCGGAATATCCGAAGATTTTCTCAGCGCCGCGATTCCAACCGATCACATTTCCAGCGCTGTCGGCGGAAATGATCGCATCATTGGCTGAATGTGTGACTGCGCTGTAACGCGCCTCCCTTTCCTCCAAAGCTGCGGCAGCTTTCTTCTGTTCAGAAATATCCCGCCAATGCCTACAAGCCCAAAGATGTGGCCATTTCTATCTCTCAATGGTACTTTGGTGGTCATTACCCATATTTGGTTACCCTGACCATCCAACCCGGGTTCTTCGCGATTAATGACCGCTATCCCTGAATCAAGAACGGATTTGTCGTCAGCCCAAAATTTTTCAGCTAGTTCAGGCGGGTATAAATCAAAGTCCGATTTACCCAACACATCTTCCATGTTCTTCCCGCGTGACGCCTGCCAGTCTGCAATGTTGGAAATGCTTTTGCGTCCCTGCATATCCTTGACATAAATACGATCCGGTATATTGTTAATCAGCGTATTGAGTAAATTACGTTCGGCCGCTATTTTCTCTTCCGCCTGCTTACGGTCGGTAATATCACGTGCCACCCAAATCACAGAATTTGAAGATATGGGCGAGACAAGGGCAGAAAACCAAGTTTCCTTATTTTCAATGAATAGACTGTACTCCACACTGGTCAACTCGCCCGTTGCCAGCGTGTGACGAATAGTTTCGAGGAAGAACGCAGCCTTTTCGGGTGTGAATAATTCCCGTTACGGTCCTGCCCAACAAATCATCAGACGGACGAGAAAGCCTGGATTGATTCGTTGGCGCAATCTTTAAATAGCGGCCTTCTGAATCATATACGATAATGACATCTGTCATCGCAGAAAAGATGGCGCGCATTTCGGTCTCGGAAGCGCTAAGAGCATCCAAAGCTTGCTTGCGCGCAGTAATATCCTCCTTGACTGCGAGGAAGTGGGTTATCTTGCCGCCTTCGTTAAATATTGGCGAGATCGTCGCAGACTCCCAATACAGATCGCCATTTTTTTTCTTATTATGAAATTCGCCGCGCCACTCTTTCCCCGCCAGAATCGTTTGCCACAAAATCTTATATTCCTCCGCTGAGGTATGACCCGATTTCAAGATTCGCGGATTATTCCCAATGGCTTCTTCAATGGTATATCCGGTTGTCTCTGTAAATTTTTTATTTGCATATTCAATGTTCCCCTTGATATCTGCAATGACGATTGTGGATGCGCTTTGCTCCACAGCGCGCGAAAGCTTACGCAGCTGCTCAGCCGCCTGCTTACGATCTGTAATGTCGTGCATGACACAAACTATGTTTTCGGGCATGCCCGGCATTTGAATCGGATAGATCGCCATATCGTAAATTCGACCCAACCACGGAAATTCACTACCGGGATAATCAACCTCGCCCGAGTCCTTTTCCCGGCCTGTTTCCAAAACATCTGTAAGCTCTCTGCCAATCACCTTCATATAAGGCAGGTTAATTCTATCAAGTACGGCGTGGTTGCAGCGACTAATTCTTCCATCCTTATTGGTAACAAAGATCGGGTCAGAGAGCGCATCAAATGTAGTCTCCCATTCCTTTTTACTTTGCAAGATCACTGATCTTGAACTGTGCTGTAACCCAACCAAGCCGAATAAAATTCCAAAACCAAAGGGGCAAGATCCAAAAGGTAAAAAACGTAATGGTTTGCATGCAGGTAAAGATATGCCCACACTGTAAACGGGAGATTCTGCCTTTGCATTTCAAGCCAGAGACCGGCAAACATAAACATAAACCCCAAAAGAAATCCAACAATAGTAGACAAATACATCTCTCGATTTTTATACCAGACCATTTTGCCTCCAGGGACATCCATGGAACAATATCATCATTACTGTAATAGATTTTAATTGGGCGGCATTGCCGTTGGCTCAAAACGGATCTCGCCCATCTGAAGCTCGGAAGCGGTGGCCACTTGAATTTCGAAGGCGCGGCCACTGAGTCCATCTGCGACAACCAATGTTCGGTTTCCGGCGGGAACACGGCTTAATTCAAAGTTTCCGTCTGCATCGGTTTCGGTGATCAGTTTGGTGCCGAGGATGAAAACCTCGCCCTGAAAAGGCTGACCATTTTCATCCACCACGCGTCCGCGCACGAGACCGGTGGCTGTCAGGTTCTCAAGGGTGCGCGTATTTTTGAGGACAGAGGAAAAACCTATCAATGCGACAATGAGGGTAAGCACAAGAAGCAGAATACGAAATCTCTTGACCCGTACGTTGGGGTCTGTGGGCTTCGGCAGTTGTTCGGGCATGCCGTTTTGAAATTGATCAAATGAGGGGGCATCATCGAGTGGCATAGTTATCTCCTATTACGGTACCTGACCAATACTAAAATCATTTAAACATGCGGAGGTACTATCCCATGAACGCAGTCCCGCGCCGCCAGTTGGGTACGTGCTATCTTTAGCAGTCATGACTTGTTTTCCATCCATAAAAACTGTGAATACACTTCCTTTGACCACGATCTTAAAATCATGGGGGACATTATAGACCGCGGCATTAATTGGAACCTGTGCCATCACCGGATTAAAAATCTCAACCCCGTTCGCCCAGCGTCGAATCAGCAAGGTGTTGCTGGCGCCTGGGTCATATTGAAAGGCATACCCACTAACCTGGGAGCCGACAACGGTGTCACGGAAATAAACGCCATAGCCATTTCCCTGCGTGAGCGTAATGCCATTCAGATTAATGACATAATCCGATTGCGGCATTTGGTTGGAGCATTTATTGAAACTTTGAAACGCACCCGAAAAGCACAACTGACCGTTCCCCACTGTGGGGGGCGGATTGGGCACTTGTAAATTTTGCCAATTGCTCATGCTGCCATCAAAACTATCCTGACAATAAATTTGTGCTTTGCATCCCGTGCCGCCGGTAATGCCGTTAACGGCCTTGCAATACAGGTCGGATACTGAAACGCCAGCCAAACTCATGCCAAGGACAATTCCTATGGCAATCAGCGCGAGCAACAATCCATATTCTATCAATCCCTGACCCTCTTGGATAATCAGCTTTGAAAAATTTCTTGATATTTTTTTCATGATCATCTCTAATTACTATCTTGGATTTCTTTTTTTACGGCACCTGACCGATACTAAAGTCATTAAAACAGGCAGAGGTGTTACTACCCCAGGTGCGAAGTCCCGCCCCGCCGCTTGGATAGGTGCTATCCTGGGCAGTCATCATTTGGACACCGTCCATAAAGACTGTAAACGTATCACCTTTAGCAACAATTTTAATATCATGCGGAACATTATAGATTGTTGAGTTGATCGGGACCTTGGCGACAGGCGGGTTTACTTCCTTTCCATTGCCCCACCTGCGAATGACAAGATAGTTACCCAAACCCGGATCATATTGAAGGGCATAGCCATTCATCTGCTTGCTACTGTTCAAGCTGCTGCGGAAGAAAATACCATAGCCCGGCCCACTGGACAATGTCACGCCGTTCAGGTTAACAACATAATCGGATTGCGTCATTTGGGTGGAGCATTTATTCAAAGCTTGCATGGCGTTTGGCAGGCACATCTGACCATTCTGCACAGTTGGATTTGAATACAATACATTCTGCCAGCCGCTTGTATTTCCATCAAAATTATCCTGACAGTAGGTTGCGAGTCCCTTGCAGGCCGTGTCGCCGCTGATTGCATTTGAGGCCCGGCAATAAAGATCAGATATTGAAACACCAGTCAAACTCATGACCAGGACAATTCCTATGGCAATGAGCGCCAGCAATAATCCATACTCTACAAGTCCCTGCCCATCCTGAAAAGACCGCTCCGAAAAAATTCGCGAACCATTTTTCATTGTTATCTCCGAACAGCCATTTCTTTTTTGTCCTCGGACAATATATATATGGGTTGTCGCGCAGATTTGTGATTCCAAGTTTTATCTGAAATAAACCTGCGGGCGCAGTATAAGCATGAACTATGAAGGCTTGTCCTGCCGGGCTTGCAGGCGGTCTTTCACGCGCTTAAGTCCTTCACCGGTATTCTCCGGTGGGCTCTTTTTATGATCTTCCTTGCTGAATAGATAGGCAAGATCTTCAAGAAATGCTCCCAGTGGATCAAGAGGTGTCTGCAAGGCAGATGGCTTGCCATAGAGAATTGAAGCAACCACAGCATCTCCGGCATAAGGAATTACCACGCCTAATTCTCTTTTGAGAGCACTTTCAATTCCGGCGCGAGGCAACCCTTTTCCCTTGAATGGCCAATTTAAGATAAGAGTGGTGCGATTCTCCGGGTAATTAAGCTTCTCAAAGGTTCCTAAAGCATTCGCAGCACAACGGACAGATGCTGTTTCAGGAGTCAGCATGAGTAAAATCTGATCGGCCATATCCAGACCGGCTAGCGTGGTCTCTGTAAAATCATGCGGCAGATCCAGAATGATATATTCATAATAAGTACGGAGCAGCTCGATTGCGCGTTGAACATATTCTCCAGTTATACCTTCCGCATCTTCAGGACGGCGTGGTGATGCAAGAACATGTACCCCGGCATCATGCCGAAGCAGGACAGAGTTGATCTGATCCATATCCATTTCTTTTGCGGGGGAACGAATTAAATCAGCCCAGGTATTGCGCAAAGGAAGATCAAGAAGAAGAGCACTTTGGCCATTCATGAATGCCAGATCTACCAGCGCTGTAGGGGTCTTCCAAATTTGAGAAAACGATACGGCTAGATTTGATGAAAGCATGGATACTCCCACTCCCCCGCGTAATGAAAACACTGCGATAACTTTTCCTGATACTTCACTGGTTTGTACAGATTTGTTTTCTGAAACCCGCCGTAATAAAACCTTTACTCTGGCCCGCAACTCCTGTGGTTCAAATGGTTTTGCCAAAAAATCATCGGCCCCCGAATCAAATGCCTTTATTTTATCTTCAACGCCGCTTAATGCCGTTAGAATAATAATGGGTATTTTTGCTGTAATTGAATTCTCGCGAAGGCGGTTACAAAGTGTGTAACCATCCATGTCTGGCATCATTACATCAAGAATGGCTAACGCAGGAGGGGACACTTTTATTAATTCCAACGCTTCATTGCCACTTCGGGCCGTTATTACTTCATAGCCATCTTTCAAAAGAATCGCGCCAACCATTTTTAGGTTTAGCTCGGTATCATCCACAACAAGAATTTTTGCAGACATGGCAACTCCTTTTATCAAGATGTTGATGGAACTCGAAACACGCTACATTATAACGTACCAAGGGTAATGTTTTTCAGCCCTGAATCCTAACACTTTCATGTCAATGCTTGTTTTCAGCGACTTCCATTGGGGATCAGCCCAGGCACAGACTGTAGACAGTGGAAGTATCTTCATTCACTTTATAACGGGAACTTTCGACATCACTTGCGTTCGAAATTTGATTGTTTAAATTCTGGATCGCTAACCCGCGTCTGTGGTCCCACGCTGAATACATGATCTTGTGTAAGTTCATGCAAGGCGGGTAACTGGAAATTCGCAAATCGAATCTAAGCTCCCATCATGATCTTCGGACGATATTGCAGCGCCTCTGCCAAATGCGTGGATTGTATCTCTTCGCTCCCCGCAAGGTCTGCGATTGTGCGTGATAATTTCAGAATGTGGTGATAGGTACGTGCGGATAATTGTAGTTGACTCATCGCTGGTGCGATCCTCCTTGGGATTGCCAATAGTAAACAAGAGGATCACCCCTAAAAGATCGGTTTTATGTTGCTTTTTACCAGTTTTAGCGTAAGGAGAGGGGTAAAAAATAGTTACGCACCGCGAGTTCCATTATCGGGCATCTTTTAACGAACCCGCGATCTCGGAACCTGTAGCGCCACACTACTTATTGTTTGGCGGAACTACAATTCATAAACAAAAAATCTTGAAACACAATCTAAGCAAGTTGTTTACGTCGATAGGATAGGGGCGTTTCGCCAATTTCGTGACGAAAAACACGGCTGAAATAATTGTTGTCTGAGAAGCCAACTTTTATTGCAATGGATGCGATACTTTGGTCGGTTGAGATGAGCAATGTTTTTGCCTGATTGACCCGATAGCGATTTAGATAGGCGGTTGGAGTGAGGGCAGTCTCCCGTTGAAAACAACGCGCAAGATGCCCTTCGCTTACGTTAATCTGTTTTGCAATATCTGCACGGGTAATTGGCTCGGTATAATGTTCATGAATATAAGCCATTGTTTGTCTGGCAATATGCTGAGATTCACTACCTAGTTTATGATTGTGGTTGAGCGCGGATTCAAAGCGCGAAAGCATTTCATTTAAATCGTACAAGCCTTTGCCCAGGACGGTTGCAACCCCTTGACTGAGGCGGGTCATATCTGCATCCATAAGCGTCTTGGAGGTTAACACGATTACGGCTGTGTCACGTGTAGTTTCCCATTTACGCATTTGTGCGAGGACACCAAATCCGTCCATTTTTGGCATCATCAGATCCAGTAAGACCAGATCAACGCGGGTTTGTTGCAGGATATGTAATGCCTCAAGCCCATCACGAGCTTTGAGCACACGATGACTTGAGGAGAGTCTTTGAATGATCTCAGAATACAGATCAAGAAAACCAAGTTCGTCATCAACAATGAGTATAGTTTTTGATTTTTCTTTTTCATCCGCCGCCCATCCCTGACGGGCAAGCGAATGAAATAATTCATCTGAGTCGATGGGCTTCATCAGATAATCAAGTTCGAGCATTGAGCCAGTTTCCTGCCCTGGGGCAAAGGAATAGAACAAAACTGAAATATTCTTTGTCTTTGGATTTTCCTTGACCACTTTAAGAACTTCCATTCCATATTTGGAGGCGATCTGCATATCCAATACAAGCGCGCCTGGCGGATTGGATAATAAACGTGAAAGCCAATCAGGGATTTCTGTGACAGATTGTATTTCCACTTTGAATCCACTATTCAGTAATCGATGTTGTAGTGACTTGGCAGATTTAATTTCATTAGCCAGAATCAAGACAGTTTGTTTCCAGAAAGGATTGGGGTCTTGAAGCAGTTTATCCGTGTCATCCAGCATTGGCAGGCGGAAATAAAAAGTCGAGCCGTGTCCTTCCTCGCCTGAAGACTGGACGCCAATTTCTCCGTTGTGAAGTTCTATCAACTGTTTACAGATTGCGAGCCCAAGCCCCAATCCGCCAAAGCCACGTGCCGCCGTATGTTCCGATTGACGAAACTCATCGAAGATCCAAGCCTGCTCGTCTAGTGGAATTCCGAGCCCGGTATCTTGCACAGAGACAACGAGATGTTTTTCCCCAACTTCGATGCGAAGAGATACTTGTCCTTGCGCTGTGAACTTTACGGCATTAGCAATCAGGTTGAGTGCTACTTGTTGAAGGCGGGTACGGTCACCCCATACTTGTGGAAGCTGCTTTGGGATCTGAATCTGCCAATCAAGTCCTTTATCTTGCGCGAGTTGCTTTCCAATTTCGATAACCGCCTGAAACGTTTCGCCCAAGTCAAGCAGCTCGCAAAATAGGTGCAATTGGCCCGCGTCACTACTGGCAAGGTCAAGCACATCGCGGATGAGATGTCCGAGATGCTGGGCATTGGTATAAATCCGTTGCAAAGTTTCGTGAACATCTGTAGTTGGTTGTTTTAATTGCATTTCGCTCAGGCCAACGATCAGGTTGAGCGGCGTGCGAAGTTCATGACTGACCGTTGAGAGAAAGCGGCTCTTTAAACGATTGGCTTCCTCTGCCAGCCGACGTCCATCTGCGGCTTCCTGATAAAGACGTATGCTTTCCAACCTTGATGCTAGTTGACGCACAACAGCCAAACACGGAATAAGATTGGCAGCATCGAAGGCAACATATCCCACTGGTTTTTCCATGATGGCAATCGGCAGTAATGCCAACTGATAGGGTTGTGTGGCGGGATAAAGCCCGGGGGGAGGAAACTGTCGGGTGGCGAAGCGGTATGCCTGACTAGGAGATGAAGCGTCAAACCCAGATGGCAGAATACTCAAAGCTACGGGATCATCCTCTTGTGCTTCAAACAAAATTAGTTGGGCATGTTGGATGTTTAGCGCCGTCAAATATCGATTCATAATGGACTGCATTTGCGCGGGACTGAGGGCTTCGCCCAACTCGGCAGACATGAGACTGAGTTGTTGGGTGAAATCATCCTGACTGCCGAAATATCTCAGGAGTTGAAATTGTGCACACTCCGCAATCTTGATGCGCGCCTGGTCCAGCCACCCACTGACTTGATGCTGGGTGTTGTGGTATCGCTCAAATTCTGAAAATTTCTGCCACCAAATCGTTAAAACAGAAATTGCAGATTGCCAGGCAAGTGCATCTTCATTAAACCTTTTAACATATTCAAGTATGTCGGAAATCGCAGATTCAAATGGCTTACCATCCCGCTGATTAATGCTAAAGATAAACGCATTCGCAAGAGCAAGGCATTGGATTTGAATGGTATTCATGCGTAGTTGACCCACTTCCGCGAAGACCCTCTCGCTCATGGCTTGCGCAACTGAATTAATTGAAATGGAAGTTTCGAATTCACCATCCGTATTTGATACTTCCGACAGGGCACGGATGTTCAGTGCATCGTGTTTGCATCCGCATGATTCACGAATGACTAATTTAGCAGGGACGCGGATTGCACGTGTAGTATTATCAATTCGCTGCAAACGCCGCAGCATCAATTCGAGCGCCTGAAATCCTATTTCATATGCGGGTTGGTTTATGGTTGTCAGCGTCGGATTCTGGATGCGGGCTTCAAAACGATTATCGAAACCGATCACGGCGATATCCTGCGGTATTCGCAACCCTGCCGCTTTTATCGCTTGCATGGCGCCGATGGCTGATTCATCGTTACAAGCCAGCACCGCAGAAAATAACGCGCGGCCTTCCATAATTTGCCGCATGGCTTGAAATCCGCCTGGAGTAGTGAAACTCCCATAAGCCACCAGGCTTTGATCGATTTCCAAACCAAGTTTTTGACAGCCAGATAAAAAAGCTTGGAGACGTTCGGGACCATCCCCTGGGCGGCCCGCTTCTCCGCCGATAAAAGCAACTCGTTGATGTCCATGCTGCTTCAAATGAACGAGAGCCTGCCATACACCATCGGCATTATCCAGACTGACAGAAAGTTCGCGATCCGCGCTTTCGATGAATACAACAGGATGTCCTGCTGCAATGACTTGTTCAAGATGACGTGACTTGACATCCTCTGGATTGTGAGGCGCGATTACGATCAAACCATCCGTATTCCATGAGCCAACAGGGAGAAAATCTACTTCGGGCGAAAGGATAGGCCAAGCGGTGCGAATTTTGGGGTTGAAGGAAGAGACAACACCAGAGGCGATGAGCACATTGCATTTCTGTTCATGTGCTGAATCGCGAATCCCCTGGAGGATTGGACGGAGTAAAGTGTTTAGCGTGCCTGCATAAACCTGCCAGGAGGCTAATACACCGATTGTGGGAATTAGTTTGCTTGTTTGGTTTGGCATTGGGCTGAGTCACAGATTCAAATGTACTCTATGACCAAATTATACTGTTAATATCAACAATGCCTGTCATGACTTAATAGCACCAATGAGACACGCATCCATAATGAATACATGTCTCAATAATTGAGTGAATTGAGTTGGAATGAGGGTTACTTATTGGGTACGGTGGAAACAACCAAATGATGAACAACGCCATCCCGCTGGAAGATATGTTGGCTATTGACGGCATCTAACACATACCCTTCGATCTGCTGGATGCTTTCATCAGTCAAATGGACGGTTATACGATTTACAATTGACGCCTGAAGGATTACCGGGGTCTGACAGATTGAATAAGCGAGGGAATTTTCTGTGAGTTCAATATCCTGCTTCTGCCCGTCAACGTTTACGTAGGTGAACACCGATGTATTGCGGAGAAATTCATTTTGATCCAACAACAGGAAGTCAAAAGCCAGATTCCCGTTATCGATGGAATACCCAAGTTCCGCCTGTCGTGTTAATATTTCTTCCTTAACCAGACCAGTCATGCCGGGTTGTTTGGCGCCCTGGCCTTTGGGCGTGTGTGAGTAAGGGTCGGTGGGAAATGCGCCATAAACGTCAGGCGCTTTTTTAAAACTTAGCCCATTACGAATGTCTTTGTATTTTTCGATTAGCGCATTGGCGGTCGGTGCATTCCTTGTGCGAATGACTGTCTCTTGTACTGCCAGTAAAAGTTTGGAAACCATGTGCCAGTACACGCTCCCTAATCCTTCATAAGCGAAGAAGGTTCCGGAACGACCAGTAAATTCATCGTGGCGGAAAATATATTCGAACAAAGCCTTTATCTTTTGCGACTCGTTTTGCACCAATTGTGTAAAGTGGGGCTGGGCGCTTAAGACTTCGAGTGAATGAGTCACGTCTTTCAAATTTCGGATGTGACCGCTGAAGTGGTAATCGCCAATCACATCCTGGGTGACGAGAGTCTTATCATGAGCATTTACCAGCTCTGGAAACAATGCCAAACTGCCTACCTGTTCGGATGTCATGCGGTTCTTTTCAAGGAAACCTGCTAGTTTCCGATCAGGATAGAGGATGTAACTGTGTTGGTCTGCGCGGTAAAGCTGGCTGTGCCTCAAACTTTCCAGGAGTGCCAATGACTCTTCACCCGAAAGCAGACCCGAGGAAAGAATGGCAACTTGCCCTTCCAACATTTCATAAAGCGGGCTGATGGATGCGATCCCGTCGTCGAGATGAAGAATATTGTATGAATGGTACAAATTATCACTGCGTTTATTGGCGCGTAATGAATGTTCAATGTACTGCTGTGTCAGATCGAAAAATGTAAGTAATTCTGATGTCTGTAAATTGGCAGATTTACTTGAAAACCCCTGGGAATAATAATTCCAGCGATAGTCACTACCTGCCTGGCCCAGCGCGTCCATCACAGAGCGCCTTTGTTCATCAGTGAAGGAGGCCGTTAGATTGCTTTTGAATTGAATTAGAATTTGAAATACTTGTGAATAGAATCTCTGAACTTCCACGCTAATTTGAAAGGTACTGCTGTCGCTCTGCTGCAACAACTCTTTGCAAAAAACAATGATGCGCCGCAAATAGCCAAGTGTCACAACCGACAAGCCTTTGCCAACCAGAGCATTGTTGGCATCATTCCACTCCGGGCGCTGGGTGTTCATCCAGATGCCGCCTTCGGGGACAAAATTCGCAAGCTTAGCAAGCAGTAACGTAAGCAGTTTTTCTGCAAGAGTTGCATGGAATACACGATTATTTTTTGTACAAGTCAGCTTTCCGTCCGAGCCGTATTCCTTCACACGCTGCTCAATCTCCCGTTCCAGGTTCCAGTTGAAGTCGATCGTATTATATGGATCTTTTTGCAAATCAACATAAGGCTTGATCTGGTAGGGCACGTTTGCATAACTAAACATTGGCCGCGAAAGAAATTTCTGAAGCTTGCCCGGATGCGCCTTCACACTAATTTCCATTAATTTTTGAAGATAAATAATTTGATGGTCACTCCAATAGCCAATATTTGCCCAAGGATTGCCGGGTTCTGGAATTTCCCATTCAATTCCCTTGCTGGTAATTCGATAGGGATTATAGCCATCTGCTGTTGCAGCATTCAGGAACACACAGATCATACTTTCAATATATTGTGGGTAAGAATAAGCAAGCGCTTCCCAGTTTTGAAAAATATCGCGCCAATTTCCTTCATAACCCAACATCAAAGAACCATCCTGCTTTTTGATGTCGATCACAAAACGATTCCATGGACGGCTGGGGTCGCCGTGACGGCGACTGAACGACAACGGCAAATAGGCATAGCTCAAGCGGATCAAATCTTCTGCCCCATTTCTTTCCGCACGAATTTGAAGATCGAGGAGATTTATTTCATCGGGCAATTCTGAAAAGAAAGATTTATTTTCATCGAGAATAGCACGGTTACGAATGGAAATAAATTCAATGAAATCCTGTTTGTGAAGACGGTATCCATCGGTAAAAATTCCGCCGCGCATCACGTTGAACATCACATTGGAAAAATGATGAGCGGTACAAAGTTCATCACCGGATATCTGCAAGCCATCTGCGCTGGCAATAATTTTCTCAAGTTTTGATTTATTTATTGCGATGTCTCTCTCGATGTCATTTGATAAACCGGAGCGATTCTCGCTTATTTTTTTTAACAAGCTGACAATCGCAGCGCTGTCCTGGCTGACATCTGCCACTATATGCCAGACATGTTCAGCGCCTGAGGCGAGGTTTAAAACAGTATGCACAAAGTAAGCGCTGCGCTGGCCGCGCACTTCTGTTTCGTTTTCCACGCCCATGCCAGCACGGAATCGTTCAAGTTGACGAGATGAGAGTAGGTAGTGAGCTTGATTAAGCCCAATCTGCACAACCGTGGTTGCCAAAAGCGACTCGCTGGGTTCTGCAAGGTCTGTCAGGGTGGAATTTAATGCAAAGATGGCAAGACCAGTTTCGGGGTACAGTTCGCTGCGCTTGTAGGCATCCAAAAGAGAACTGTACGCGTTCTGAGTTAACATGGCGACATTGGCAGGCAGGATATTCTGGATTCCGTCGATAATTTCAATTTGACAGGGTGATTCGTTTTGAGTTGACAGCCAGGTTGTTTTGATAAAGCCAAAGATATCACTGGTTCGCCAGGCGTAGCGATAGGTTAATCCCAAGCTATGATTGACCTCTTCAAAAAGAACCGTGGTACTGGCAACGTTTTTATAAATATTTCGTTCGATACGATAATTACCCTGATACCGTTCTGAAAACGGCTCCCAGAGGTTTTTTCTTCCAGCAGTTATGACAAGAAGGATGGCTTTATTGCCGGTATTCTCGCTGTTTTCGGTAAGTTTATCAACTGTGTAATAGGGAAATAATGATTGTTCGGCACTGACGCGTCCTGCCGAAAGCCCGCCACTGGATGAGATAAACAGCCAGTGATCGGTACTGCTGACGATGCTCATAAAGAATGGTTCCATGGCATCATAATTTTTGATCTTATAAAATACATCGCCAAGCAGGGAGACATATTCGCCGCGGATATCACGTTCCAGGTGTTTTTGAGCCGTGTCGCCAATAAATATCGGTTGTATCTGATTCATATTTGCTTTTCCTATGGAACTTCAGCACTTACCTTTACCCAGTCAACCAATATTTTGGTTTCATTATTTTGAATGGATCGAACAGTTGCCTGCGGTATTCCATTGTAAGGAGAACGAACTCCATTTGTCTTGAATGGGTATGTGCCGCCGAGCGCGCAGTTTAGGATAAGAAATTTTTTACTGTCAAAGACCCATGCGCCGTAATATTCGATCATTGGGCGGGTTGCGCGGTAAATTAGTTCTCCATCAATTTTGAATAGCAATTCGTCGGATGCTGTCCAATCAATGGAATAGATGTGCCATGCAGTGGCGTTATTCGTTGCTGAAAAATATTGCTTGTTAACCAGCGGGGTTTCTCCTGAATAACCCGGGCCATGAAGCGCCACACTTGTCCAATCCGGTTCTCCGGTGTTTTCCATGATGTCAATCTCCCCATTCCGAGGCCATTCGCCATCAACACCCATTGCCCAAAAAGCAGGCCACAATCCCGTTCCAGCGGATAGTTTTATGCGCGCAGAAATATTGCCGCGGATAAATTCCATTTTTTCGCGAGTATTGATGCGGCCTGAGACAAAATCATAACTCTCGCCCTGCGGTGTAACATATCCTGCGCGATAACGCGGATGGATTACGAGCGAGCCGTGCGCTGTGTCCACGTCACCGGGTTGAATATAAAGTGTCTCGGTAGAATCGATATACGCCTGTTGTTCGTTGTTGACTACCTGTCCGGTAATTTCTACATTCCATTTGGATCGGTCAAGTGTGTTAGATATGAAATCGTCAAAAAATATGATCTCGGATTTTGCAGCGGAAAATTTTTTATCATGGGCAGACATGGTGGATTCCATAATCAATCATAGAGTTATGCACTGCGCCCTGTTTGTCAGTTTATTCCCGAAAGAATAATGCAACATACAACCCTCTATGGTAATTTTTGATATACGCGGACATAGTCCACGAGTAGTTGTTTGGGGAAGACAACATCAAGACCAATCGGCCCGGGGAAATTTCCGCCGACAGCAAGATTGAGGATGATAAAAAATTTCTGGTTGAAGACCCAGTCCCGTTCTCCAACATCAGCGCGCGTGACGGTGAAATATTTTGTGCCATCATAGATCCAATTAACCTGGTCGGCTTCCCACTCGATCGCGTACGTATGAAAATCATCAGCGATGTTATATGCTTGGCGATTCCATTTGGTGAGGCCGAGCGCGCCTGAATAGCCGGGTCCATGAATAGTGCCAAAGATCAAATCCGGTTCTTTGCCGAGGTGTTCCATCACATCGATTTCGCCGCAGTCAGGCCAGTTTCCGCCGTTGAACTCAGAACCAAGCATCCAGAAAGCAGGCCAGAGACCTTTACCGCTGGGAACCTTGAGACGTGCTTCAATCCGTCCGTATTGAAAGTCCTGCAATCCTTGTGTCTTCAGACGGGCAGATGTGTAGTATGAGTCTTCAAATTTTTCCTGCCGTGCCTCGATTACCAACATGCCATTTTCCACACGTGCGTTTTCGGGGCGGGCGGTGTAATTTTGAGCTTCGCCATTGCCCCAACCACCGGCACCCAGATCATAAGTCCAATTGGATGCGTTAATCTCTTTACCATCGAATTCATCATGCCACTTTAATTCCCAACCGGGTGGTGGAGCGATGGGCGTCGCTGTCGGTGTGACTCCGCATGAAACGCATACGACGGTGACGATAAGCGCAAGGATGGCTTTTGAAAGAAAACGGTTTGACATGTTGATCAGCCTTTGATTGCGCCTTGCGTTAAGCCTGAAATAATATAGCGCTGTAACACCAAATAAAGGATCAACATGGGGAGGGTCATGATTAGCACAGCGGCCGCAAGCGTGGGCCAGTTACTGCCATAAACGCCTTGAAACACGATCATGCCGCGCGTGATCGGGTAATAATCTTTGTTAGTCAGATAGATCGTCGGCAAAACCAGCTCGTTCCAAATACCGATCGCGTGCAGGATGGTCACCGTGGCGATAGCGGGTTGAATCAACGGAAAAACGATTTGGATAATAAATTGGAAGTACCCGCAGCCATCCAGCGCTGCTGCCTCATCCAGCTCTTTGGGGATTGATTTTATGTAGTTTACAAGAATGACGATGCCAACCGGGTTAATTAAGAAGAGAAGGATGTATCCGATCGGATTGTTGTAAAGCCCAAGGCGCAACATCAATTGAAACTGTGGAATCAACCCTGTGGGCAGGAATAATGCTATGATGAACATAGTGAGCAGCAAATTGGCACCTTTGACATAACCGCGCGCAATCGGGAAAGCCACAAAAACCGCAGTGATCACGTAAATTGTTGTTGCTGAAATTGTATATATCAGTGTGTTGGTAAGATAGCGCGGAAAATTGGCTTTTGTCCATGCTTCAACAAAATTTTTGAAGCCCAGAGAAGTCGCCGGGGCAGTGGCATCCTTCATGAATTCCGGCAGGGTTTTAAATGCGGTATTAACCAGCATGAGCAAAGGACCGGCATAGATGACTGTAAAGAGCAGCAGGGCAGCGTAACTTCCAACACGTCCCCAGTTAATGTTTCTACCTGTTATGGTTTTCATCCGAGTATCCGCTCCTCTCTGCGCCGCAGAATATACTGTGTTGCCATGCCAATTACGAGCACGATGAAGAATAGAACGATCGAAGCAGACGCAGCATAGCCCTGGCGGAAACTGGTTGTTACACTACCCGATGTTTGTCCAAAACCCTGGGCAAAAATCGTATATCCCAATACCTGTGTTCCATTTCTATAACCCAGGAGTACCAGGAACAACTGCCATGCCTGCAAAGAACCGATGATGTTCAAGGTTAGATTCGTGTTCACACTGGGGGTCAGCAAAGGCCAGGTGACTTTGGAAAAAACCTGCCAGCCGCTCGCGCCGTCGATCCGGGCTGCTTCGTAAAGTTCTGATGGAATGGTCTGCAACCCTGAGATGAAAATCACCATCGTCATCCCCATATTGGCCCAGATCTGGACAACGATTACCCAGGCAAATGCTTCAGTTGGCTGTCCGCCAAAAAATTCCGAACGCGTGCCGAAGAATTCCAGTATCTTGGCAACCGGGCCTCCCAACGGGTAAAGAAAAAGGGACCAGATCAATCCTTGAATGACCGCGCCTAAAATGACAGGCATGAAGTACAAGGTGCGAAAAAAGTTAACACCCTTCAACGGCTGATTGACAAGCATTGCCACGAACAAACCTAATCCAAATTGGATGGTTGTAACGAAAAAGCAGAAGATCAGGGTTCGCCCGAAGATGGCATAATTATCCTTAGCTGCCTGACCCAGCAAAAGGAATTCTTTATAATTATTCAGCCCAATCCAATGGACAGGCACACCGGGTAAACCGCTGACATCGGTAAAGGAATAAACGGTTGTAGCCAGGGAAGGTCCCAGGGCAATAAGCAGGTAAAATAAAATCCCCGGCAGGAGTAATAGGTAAGGGAGAAGTCTTGCCCAACCACGACCAAAATGATACATCATAGCCTTCCTCCATTTTCACACATAGAGTGGATAGAGTGTGCAGGCTTCTCCTTCCGTTTGTACGGAAAGCGAAGCCTGCACAAAGAAAACTGTATTATTTGTTGGCGTCTAGTCCGGCTTGAAGATCAGCCTGAGCCTGATCCGCTAATTTCGCGGCATCATCCCACTCGTTGAAAGGTTTGAAGAATGAAGCAAAGGGGCTGGCCCATTGACCGGTTCCTTTGGGAGCAACCCAGTATTGTTCGTAGCCTACTCGGAAGTTGGCAAGATAAGGAGCAACTTCCTGCCCGATCTGTGTATCCAGCTTGGCACCCGGCTGTGTGGGAATGAACCCAACAGCAGTAACAAATGCCTGATAATTGGCAGGATCAGAGAATTCACTCAAGTACAACATGGCAGCGTCCTTGTTAGGGGTCTTGGCGGCAACAGCCCAGCCTTGATCATACTTGCCGAACAGGTATTTATTCGCATCTGCACTATCGCTGCCGGGGAAGGGAATATAACCCCATTGGAAGGCGGGTTGGGAGGTTTCAATGGCAGCCGCAGACCATGTGCCGGAGGGGAACATCGCAACCGCCCCAGATGCAAAACGACCGGGAGCTGCATCAGCTGCAACACCGCTGGCGCCTTCTTCCATCATATCACGGGCATAAATCTGCATCTTTTTCCACATATCGAGAGACGTGGCGTCATTCCATTTAACTGTACCTTCCCAAAGGCCTTGCACCAAACCAGCCTGATCGGGATATTCAGCACCAAGGAGTCCATAAGCGCCTACAAAAATCGGCCAGCCATCCTTACCGCCAGCGGTCATGCAAGGGATGTTGGCAGCCTTAAAGGTCTCACAAGCTGTTACAAGTTCAGCCCATGTCGTGGGAACTTTAACATTATTTGCGGCAAACATATCTTTGTTATAGTAGACACCGCTGTAGGAGACGCGCCCGAGGTTAATCGCATAAACTTTTCCTTCAAACGAACCGGCATCCTCAATAGCGGAAGGATCGTAATTTTTAAGGAAAGGTTGGTCTGTAATATCCATCAATAGGCCGGCCTGAATCAATGCTTGCCAGTTGGGTGGATCCACATTTTTCATGTAAGGTTGCGCGGCATTGGAAAAACCAAACATGTCAACAACATCCACGTCGTTGGCAGTCAGGCGGGTCTGAGTCACGGTGCTTAGATCATTGGCATTAACAACAGCCATATCTATAGTAATGTTTGGATATTTTTCCTGGAATTTTGCGTTGAAGGTATTCATAAAATCCACCATCGGGGGATTCTGGTGGACAAGAACGCGCAAGGTGACCGGTTCTGAACCGGCCGCCGGCGCTTGAGTTGCTGAAGTGCCGGCTCCGCACGCAGTAATCAAAATGCTTAACACGAATAAAACGGAAAGAACTATTTTTGAAGTACGCATTTCTTTTCTTCTCCTATATTAATCTATATTAAATGCATGGATTGAATTCCTGATTATTCTTTAGTGAAGCCATTTTTGTATATGTTTACGCGAGCCTCCTCCTCATAATAATATGTGAATTTGATTAAAGTATTAACGAAAAATCTCTAATCATTATAAAATTAAACAAGCGAAAGAGACGCACAAAATGAACATTTTTTAGCACAAAGCGTTCACTTTTTATATTCAGTAATTATGGTTTTCTTGGTTCTAACCAAAGATACTAAAGAACCATTGTGCTGGCTACTTCTTTCATCCGCCCTATATTGGAGAAGTACAACAATTCTCTTGGTGACACTAGTGAACAGAAGTCGACATTTGTCTCGACTTTAACGAAATCGCCCAGAAATTGCTTGACAGTCTCAGTGTCCGCACGAAAAATGAGCAAGTCTTTACAGGAAAAACTCCTGAAAAGATACAAAATCAACTCAAAGTCAGTAGGTAAATAGTTACGCTTCACGGGTTCTTTCCCCGTCGGGACCGCCAAGAATAAATAAAAAAACTGCCCCCAAAAGGCGGTTTTTTTGTTAAATCTGACCCATATTTGCGTGAAAACAGGACTGAAAAACAGTTACGCACGCGAGTTCCATTATCGGACATCTTTGAACGAACCCGCGATCCTAGACCTTGCTTTGCTCCTGTACAAACCCAAATAGGTCAAGAAAACTACCCTTATCAATTTGTTTATTTTGTATCACTATTCTTACAAAATACAATGCTCTTACTATCAAATTTGGGAAAAACGCCACTCAAAATCATGACCATGCCGGTAGTTGAAAGATACCATCCCCACCCCAAAGATTTGAGGAGGCTGGGAAATCCAGGTGTGTATTGTGCTTGTGACAAAATCGATGGCAGCCAGATCAGGAAGAGCAGTAAACCGATCAAGACAACACCCCCGCCAATCCCAGTAAATAGACGAGAAGATGTCAGGCTGGCGATCAATGCGAGCACAGAACCCAAGATCAGCAAGATATAGACACCCATCACCTGACTGGATTCGATGTTTTCGATCAGCATTGCGCCGTTGGTTAATGCGGTGCGGCGAACAAAGTCCATTGGCAGAATTTCCAAGCGAACGCGATCCACCCTGACCGGAATTTCGACTTGGAATAAACCGAACGCGCTCTTCCAAAATGCCAATCCGATTGAAAGGAGAATGACCAGACTGCCAATCGCCGCAATCATTTTCCGTGTCCGTTCAGATGAAACAGGTACATCTCTTGCTTGGGAATTCATCCAGAACTCAAAAGCAAGAAACAATACTGATACTATCAACAGAATTCCCGGCAGGTACCAGAGTCGCCCCACCGTTGTAAAACAAATCGCTGCGGGTAACAACACACCCAGGAAAATTGCCAGTTTACCATCGTTGGTTAGCGCGTCCTGTTTGGATGCGATAGTCATGGAAACAAAAGCCATACCGCTCAAGAATAGCGTGACGATGCCCAGAACAACCGGGTTTTCCTTATCACCAATCCAGGGTCGGATCTGGGTACCAATGCTCAGTTCCACAACACCAGCCAGCATCCCAAGCATGGCTCCCCATGTTCCCAATTTTAGGGCAAGTCTTTTCATCAGCTTATTTCCTTTTTGACCTGCACCCCAAAGCGGGCGAGATCCTCAAAAAAACGGACTGGCTCCACCAGCGTTGCCTGTCGCCACAAACCGGGTTTCTGAAGGCTGCCATCCAGATACTGCAAAAGGCAGGCGACGGCTGGCGCGGCGGTGAGAACGTACGAATCCTCATGGAAGACAGTCATCACCAGCGAATGCCCTGCTCCGTGCGCTTTCATCTGCAAGATAGCCCCGTAGGGCGGACGGGTTGTCTGCTTCAGTCCCCACTCCACCAGACGGGCAATCAGCTTTCGGGAGCGGTTGGGAGCGATAGCCAACAGGAGAAAAGCCAGTGGGATAATCACATAATCCATCACGCCGCCAAATCCAGCAGAATAGTAGCCTGTCTCCTTTAATGAAGGGATTAACTCCGGCAATGGACGAAACTCTTCCAAGGACATCGGCATACAGTATTTGTGACCAAACGGCTCACCGAAGTCTACATCCAGCATTTCACTCATTTTGCCGGGCTTCCACTCCCCGTTTTTCAAAACCAATGGGTTGAGGCTTTTCAGCTCATCCACAAATTCAGCGGCAGTGGATGATGCAAATTCGCGTTCCTTCCAATTGACCTGGAAAACCGTGGCGACCGGCGCAGATTCCAGCTCGGGGATTTGGGTCGCGGCGTAGCGCACCATCGCCGCCGGAATGCCTGGGCGATAACCGCCATCCGTGATGAAGCAGCGCCCGGAATTGAGAATCCGCTCACGCAGGGCTTCCAGCGCCAGAAGTTTTGCCGCAACCGAGATTTGAACGTCAAAGTAATCAATCCCTGCGTCCAATGCGGCTTCAGCGACGATTTGTGTAAATTCGATGGTGCTTGAAGCGACGACCACAATCTCAACTTGCTTGAAAGCCTCGACGAGAGACTCTTTGCTGGCGGCGTTGACTTGCATGCCGCTGACACAATCGGTCTTGAATTCGGCGTTGAGTTGTTCCGCCGCGCGTTGCGCCCGCTCACCGTTTCGACCAGCCAGGATAATCCCAACTTTTGTTTGACTGACCAACAGGCGGGCGATGACCAACCCGGCATTGCCATACCCGCCAAGAATTAAGATAGATTTCGGTTTCATTTTTATTCCTTCGCATCAAATTAATACTTCGTCGACCGATCGGCGCAGGGAGCGCGGCAAGGCTGGGGCATGACCGTAGCGCAGCAGTAGTTGAGGCAGGGATGATCCCAGATTCATGGCGCTTTGGAATTGTCCACGTAAGTTTTCCACTTCGATTGGCTGGTTCAGGAACGCAGATTGGAGGTTCAGCGAAGTCATCTTGAGCGCCAGTCGCTCGTAGACTTGTCCCGTACGTACCCAACTGGATTTGTCATCTGCTTCGGAAGCCACAAGCACCGCGCCTGCGGAACTGCGCAGTTTTTTTGCATCGATATCTGCCTGCTGCTGGGGTTTGGTGCCAGCGACGAACATCTGCCCCAACCAGCGCGGCACTTCAGGATTACCCGAACATACTGAGTATAGACCGTCCATGACAGCCAGCGCATCCTTTTTATTGAAACGCAGCCAGGCGATCAACTCATCAACAAATGCATTATCCGCATACTGGCTCAAGTTGCCCTGATTGACGTACTCAAGCGTAGTCTCCATTTCCGACGGGCTGGTGACAAAGCGCAGTTCTACGCCAGGTTCCAGCGGAAGATTCATTATCTGATCAAGATCGTCATTCTTGATGGGTTGACCATCATATTCTGAACGGGTATTTTGGCGTAACGGGATGGCGTCGAATAGCGTATTCGCAACGGGCGTACTTTTGGCAAGACGCACCCCGATAAATTCGGAGTTGTTATCAGGATAAGCCACTTCGCTCTCATAGCCAGAAGTGCGGGCAGCAATGACCAGATTCTCCAACGCACAACCCAGGCTGATCCAAAGTTCGCGATCATCGGGGTCAACGATTGGCAAACGGCGGGTATAGTCAGGGTGGATTTCAATAGTGCTTTCTTTGATGGAGAACTTCCATGGCTGAGTGTTATGACCATTCGCTGCGAGCGTCGCATAACGGACGAGCTCCCGCATTTGAGATGACATGGTTGAATCCTTCTCAAGAGGTTTCCAGGTTTGTTCAACCTGTTGTTCATAATCCAACCACGGGGCGTATTCATATAAAGTGGTTCCTCCTACTGCGGCTACGCCTGCCGCCAATGAAAGTTTCAGAAAATCCCGACGATTGAAAGATTTTTGAGGTTTCATGAGTTTCTCCTTTTTACTCCAAAGCGTTTGCAAAAGACTCTCTTTAGGCAGACAGGTTTAATTTCCGTTGCCGTTTTTGCGAAGACACGATCCATATAATGGCAAGAATAGCGACATTGACAATAAAGCCTGTGGACGCAATCTCCCAATCCAGACCCGTCAAGATCAATGAAAAGATGGACACACCCACAAGCAAGGATTGATTCCATTTCGATTGGGTGAACAACCCGACTGTGGTTACAACGAAGCCGATAGCTGCCAACGCCCACAACACGCCAAAGATATAAATACCGCTCTCGCCCAGATCCATGCGACCGTTGAGGATGCTGGTCTTGTAGGGGAAGCCATCGAGACTGCCCAATTTCATGTAGACAGTTGTCCCCATCAGATGGATGAGTCCATGAAAGAAGAGAATGATGGCACCGATGATTCGAATAATTTTAGACATGAGATTTTCCTTTTTGTTTGGCGGGACTTTGAAATCTACTCAACATTCTTGAGCAAGGACACCGCCGCGAATAGATTAGCGACAGTAATAGCCAGGAACGGAACCATAATCGCCAGACTATCTGGCGTTCCAGCGAGTGTCATGTTGATGCACATTGCGCTGACAGCCAGCCCGAGTGCAATCGCTTTCATCACAAAAACGGATGCCAGCAGATACCCCCATGCACTACGACGTAACAACAGAACGCCAGCCAGAACCGCAAGCGGCACGATTAAGCCCAAGTCCATTGCCTGGATGACGAAAGTGGTCGTGTTTTCAAGAGCAGGCGTCAGATTTTGCATGAGCGGAGGTACAACTTTTCCCAGCCAGGCGAGCGACAAAAATCCGCCGATGACAAATAGCAGTCCAGCGATCCAGCCGCGCGGCAAACGTTCAGAGAAATGCTGAGACAGAGTCGTCAGGTCAAAGGACATCATGCATAGAAATGAAGGCATACAGGCTGAGAGCGAAGAGCGCCACATAGACAAGGAACAACGCATTGAATGATGTCAACATGCACATGGACATGTAAGTGTAGAGAAAAAATCCAAGTATGCCAGTCAACAGTAAGCGTCCGCGCAGAGAGCCGCGGAAAGCCAGCCACGCCGAAACAACCAGCAAAGGCACACCCACAACCAGCGTCACAATATCATTGCCCTGTTGCTGGGCAGCGGAACTGACCGTGTCGTAGAAATACAGCCCATGCCCGTTAATCATTACCTCTTCGCCGCGATGGCTGGTGAATGCGTAAGGTTCGCCAGAGGTTTGGTCGAATAATCCCATGCTGGCGGCGAACACTCCCAGCAGCGCGATCAACGGGATCAGGATTTTCAAAACAGGTTGGTTTTTCATCATCGCCTCCTAAGCAAAAATAGTTTGCGCCCAGCCGTGGATCTTGTCCCAATCACGGAAGTCGCCTTCTGGTGTGTTCGTGGATTTTTCAACAGCCTTCGCCAGCGTGCGATCCACGAAGTTGAGTTTGGAATGATTCAACTCGCCGCTAAAAAATATTTCAGCTTGCGGAGTCACGATTTGCCGCACGATAGTTGTGTACGCCTCACGCGCCTTGCGGCTGGTCTCATCATCGCCCGTGTTGAGTCTGTGACAGGTGAAAAACGCGGTCGGCATTTGGCTGAGATGCGCTTGATTCTTTTTGACGAATTCCACTGCCTCAGGAAGCCAGTTCCCCATGCGGATGGCGCTTCCTAAAATGACCGCTTGATAATTGGCAAGATTTGGATTTTCCTTCACAGGAATAACATCAACTGCGAAGCCGCGCTGAGCAAGGCTCTCGCCGATGGCTGCGGCTACTTCAACGGTGGAGCCTGCACGAGTTGCATACGTAATAAGAATGCGTTTATTCATGTTGTGTTCCTTTCAAGTTTCGGCATGGAATTCTCCAGAGAAATCGATTCACTATTCAGTGACAGGATGATGCATCCCAGATTATGCAAATTCCGAATGAGTCCAATGATGCCCGATTGATCGGTGCGGATGTTTGACAGGCTGGTCGTATCATTCTCGCGCAGCACGATTGTCTCGGATGGGCAGAAGGAAGTAACAAAGTCATCGTCCAGCGTTCCTGAAAGTTTGAGCGTATAAGAGCGTAAATCCTGATTCGTATTGTGGGTGTTCATAATTTCCTTTTCTGTACGCTCCCAGTCTACGCCCTTGAAAACAAAAGCGGACTACATGATGATGTAGTCCGCTCAAGAAAAAGATGTAGTCTTCGTTTATTGGATCAGCCCCAATGCCCGTGCCCGCTCTACCGCTTTGGATTGTTTGTCCACGCTTAGTTTGCCGTAAATCCCTTTGACATGGTAACGCACGGTGTTGACACTGACCACCAATTGTTCGGCGATCTCGGCATACTTCAATCCATCAGCGAACAGGCGCAGAATCTCCAACTCGCGTTCGGTGAGCGGCTCGATCAACTCGTCATCAGATCGACGTGCTTTGTTTTCCTGCGGCGAGGCGGGAAAAAATTCCAGTAGTTTTTTTGCATACGCAGAATTTGGAAGGCGGTAAAGTAACGCAGCCAGCGGCAAGCCTTCATCCACAAACAAGCGAAGATAGCCTTCGGGTTCAGCCAGCGCCAACGCGCGCTCCAACCAGATCAGGCTTGTTTTTGAATCGCCCAATTTTGCATGAAGCAGCGCGCCGAGAGTCAACGCTTGCATGGATGCGCTGCCGCGCTGTCTACTCTCGGAAAGGGAGATGATCCGCGCCGCAAGCGCAACTCCCTGATTAAGATCCGCATCCTCTCCGCGCTCGAGCAGGAGACGCAAATAAGCGACATGAATCTCATCTGTTGAATGGGCAACCTCATCATCGACCAGAACATTGCTTTGTCTCAAAACAGTCTCTGCTTCTGTGATGTTATTTTGAGCAAGATACAGGTTGACTTGCCGAGCGATCAACCCAGGACGCAGCCAGCCAGGCGCACCAGTTTGAAATAATTCAAGCGCGTCAGATAACGTTTTTGATGCGGAATCAAGATCACCCTGCGATTGCAATAAACGCACCAGATTGATCATGGTGTAGATCACAGAGGCATTGTGCCCCGATGACATCCCCAAACGGATGCCGCGTTGGAAATATTCGCGCGCCTTTTCGATTTGATCCCACTCGTAGTAGACCAATCCCAATGCGCCGTACACCGATCCCACAATTGGAGGCGACGCAGCCTCTGAGTGTTCGAGCCATTCAATGGTTTGCGAACCAACTTCAGCGGCGAAGCGCAGGCGCCCATGCTGAAGGCACATCAACACAAGATGAGTAGTCGCCAATGTGCCTGTGACCAGATCCCCAGACTCATGACTGACTCGAATGGCTTGCTGAAGCGCGTCCACTGCCTTATCGAAATCCACTGCCTGACGATAGCCTGCTCCCAAACCCAGATATGCCAGACCACGAACCTTGAAATTTTCGGGTTCCACAATCTGCAAGGCGCGCTGTGCTGCCTCGATCGATTCAGTGATTTTGCCCTGCGCCTGCATCAGGTTTGATTGAAGCGCGAAGCACTCCGCCTGCATGGACATCGTATTTTTTGATTCGGGCATATTTTCAAGCGCGGACTCTGCCTGCTTTAAATACGGTACCACCTGCCCAAACCTGCCGCGCAACATGTGCATCCAGGCGAAGCTCAAACTGGTGCGCGGACTCTGGGTCCGCTGCTCAAGAGGAATGGATTGCAGCCAGGTTTCAACACGACGGGCAGAACCTTCATTGAGCAAGCCCCATGAATGAGTTTCAAGTAAATCCATGACACGCTTAAAATCCTCAGCCGCAAGCGCATGTTCGATCGCGTCAGAATACATGTGATGATTTTCGTACCATTGACTGGCGCGTTGGTGCAGTTCTGTCACTTGTTCGGGGTTGGAGCGACGCAGTTGATCGAGCAATAACTCTGCAAAGAGATGATGATAACGATACCAATGTCCTTCGTCATCCAATGGAATGAGAAACAGATTGGATGTGAATGACTGCTCCAATAACGCGGCGCTATCCGCCTGACCTGTTACAGCGCTGCACAGGTCACCGTTCAGTTTCGACAAAATGGATGTTTGCAGCAAAAAATTTTGGGTTTGTGCCGATTGCCTATTTAGCACTTCCTCGGTCAGGTAACTGAGAATATGGCGATGACTTCCACTGAGCGCTTCAACAAACGCAGATGGATTCTCACGCCCTTGCATGGATAGCCCCGCAAGCTGCAAACCAGCCACCCAGCCTTCGGTGCGTTCTTCCAAAAGGGAGATATCTTTTCCAGAAAGCCTGATCCGCATCACGTTAAGAAGGAAGCGTTGAATTTCATCCCCTGAAAACCGCAAATCGTTTGCGCGTATTTCAGTAAGTTGATTCCTGACGCGCAATCGCGCAAGCGGCAGAGCGGGATCTTCGCGTGTGATAATAACGAGATGGAGTTGGTGATTTAGCAGCCCCTGTAAAACATCGAGAATAAATTTATCCTGAATGAATTGAAAATCATCCAGCACACAAATAAAGGCTGACTTTGTTGCCAGCAGATCATTGACCAATACTGTAAGCAGTATTTCCTGCGGCGGCAGTTGACCTGCACGCAATGCAAGCGCCAATTCCGCGCCGATGGATGGATCGATTTTTTGAAGTGCAGAAATTAAGTAGAGGAAGAAACGCGAAGGCTCATCATCCGCCATGTCCAGTGCGAGCCATGTGATAGGCAACTTCGCCTGTTTCACCCATTCAGCCGCGAGCGCGCTTTTGCCATATCCTGCGGGCGCGGAGATCAAGGTCAGCGGGCGGGCGGATGATAATCCGTCATTCAGCCGTTGAATGAGCCGCGAGCGTGTCACATAGTTTGGAGGTGGCGCAGGCAAAAATAATTTGGACGCCCGTAGTGAGGGTTGATCTGAATCTGAATTACCCATGTGTAAATTATACCGAATTACTTTGCGCTGGATAATTTTTATTTTATATTCTACGGTGTCTTAACGCAAAAGGGTTGACTGACACCATCTCTGCTAGCATGGCTTAAATTTTTTATGAACTACTGATTATAATGACTTTATGTCCACACCAATTTTAGC